>DGJU01000018.1:7539-21699 GCA_002387605.1 Alphaproteobacteria bacterium UBA4588
AGCTTCGACTTTCTGAATTTCTGCTTTCAGCCTGCCAATATAATCTTCAAGATCTTCCACATTCCATTCGGCAAACTCTTTCGGGCGGGCCTGTGATTTCATATCGTCTAACTCATCCATAGCATTGCCCCTTTTCAGTGCGGTTTGGTCATGCTGCCCGTAAATGGGGCTCTGTTATGCAGACCTAATCTGGTTTTTGACGTCTTTTTAACAGTAATTCGGAATGCGCACTTTGCAAAGATAGATAACTTCACTATATACTGGTCTAACTGGGGTTAGCTTGTTTTGTGCTCGCTGTCGCGCCCTACTCCCTTTTCCAAGAGTTTAGCGATGGTCTGCGACACGAAACGCAGATCCCTTTTGATATTTTGTTTCTATGTCATTTTAAAAGCCTTGCAGGGAATGCAGGCATGTAAATGAGAGGTAGTCTAGATGACGCAACTTTTAATGCCCCGGGCAACAGCTGTATGGCTGATTGATAATTCTGCGCTAACATTTGTGCAAATTGGTGATTTCTGTAACTTGCATGAACTTGAGATTCAGGCAATTGCTGACGGTGAAATTGGCCCCGGCATGCAGGGATTCGACCCTATTCTAAATGGTCAGCTTACCCGCGCTGAGCTAGAACGCTGTGAAGCTGATGAGACAGCCTCATTAAAAGCAGCCCGCTCAACATTGCCAGAGCCGACAGCTCGGACAAAAGGTCCGCGCTATGTTCCGATTGCCCGCAGAGGTGATAAGCCTGATGCGATTTCATGGCTGGTAAAACACCATCCTGAATTAACAAATGCCCAAATTGGCCGCTTAATTGGGACAACAAAAGACACCATCATGAAAATTCGCGAGCGCTCGCACTGGAATATCTCGAACATCCAGCCAAAGCACCCAGCGATGCTTGGTTTGTGTAGTCAGAATGATTTGAATGCTGCCATCGAAAAAGCCGGCGGTCAGCCAAAGCAGGATGCTGAGCAAGTTACTGATATCTCAGAACTGCCATAGCGCGTCTATCGCCCTATTATTGAAAGACAGCACCTAAGACGTGCTGTCTTTAATGCCCGCAATACGTACAGCATCTGCTATTTCTTCAATAATGGCTGGGTCATCTATGGTTGCCGGAATTGTAAAGTCATCTCCATTCACAATACTCTGCATGGTCCGCCGCAGGATTTTACCCGACCGTGTTTTTGGCAGGCGCTGAACAATCACGGCCTGCTTAAAGGCAGCAACTGGCCCTATCTGATCTCGAACACGCTGCACGATTTCAGCAATAATAACTTCGCCGGCACGCTCAATTCCTGATTTCAGTATCACAAATCCAAGTGGTATCTGGCCTTTCAGAGCATCATTAATGCCAATAACCGCGCATTCAGCTACATCATGGTGACCGGCAAGCACTTCTTCCATACCGCCGGTTGACAGTCTGTGCCCCGCAACATTAATGATGTCATCGGTACGCGCCATGATGAACAGATAGCCATCCTCATCAATATAGCCGGCGTCCCCTGTTTCATAAAATCCGGGAAAGGCTGAAAGATAGCTTTCAACAAACCGCGTATCATTTTGCCAGAGTGTCGGCAGAGTTCCGGGCGGCATTGGCAATTTTGCGACAACAGACCCAATCTCTCCAACGGGCTTCTCAGACCCATCTTCTGCCAGAATACGAACATCCCATGTTGGCGCAGCAGGCCCTGATGAGCCTGCTTTAATCGGCAAAAGATCAATGCCAGCGCAGTTTGCCGCAATCGACCAGCCTGTTTCTGTTTGCCACCAATGGTCAATCGCCGGCACACCCAGCTTATCCTGACACCAATGAAGAGTATCGGGATCACAGCGCTCACCTGCCAAAAACTGATAGGCAAAATGGCTCATATCAAATTGTTTGATGAGATGGCCTTCGGGGTCTTCTTTTTTAATGGCGCGAATGGCTGTTGGCGCCGTAAACATTGCGCGCACCTTATGCTGGGAAATAACCCGCCAGAAAGTAGTCGCATCTGGCGTACCAACTGGCTTGCCTTCGAATAGAACAGTTGTACAGCCGGCAAATAGCGGGGCGTATACAATATAGGAATGGCCCACAACCCAGCCCACATCAGACGCAGCCCAATAGACATCGCCTGCGCGACAATCATAGATATTCGGCATCGACCAGTTTAGCGCAACAATATGCCCACCCGTTGGTCTTACAACCCCTTTGGGTGTACCTGTTGTACCGGACGTATAGAGGATATAAGCGGGATCTTCAGAATTAACCGGAACACATGGATGGGGGCGTGCTGCTGCCGTTACGGCGTCCCAGTCATGATCGCGCCCGTCAATCAGGCTTGCATTACATTGTGGCCGCTGCATCAAAATGACATCTGATACTTTATGTGTTGCAGTCTCAATCGCTTCATCAATAAGCGGTTTATACGCAATGATGCGGCTCGGCTCTATCCCGCAGGATGCAGTTAGAATCATTTTCGGAGTTGCATCATCAATCCGTTTCGCAAGCTCGGCTGCTGCAAAACCGCCAAAAACAACAGAATGTACAGCCCCTATCCGCGCACAGGCCAGCATCGCAATCACAGCTTCTGGTATCATTGGCATATAAATAATGACGCGGTCACCATAGCCAATGCCGCGCGCCGCAATAGCGCCGGCTAGATGGGCAATTTTATCCTGCAATTCAGCATAGCTAATATGGGCTATCGTTTCGGTAACGGGGCTATCATAGATAATCGCTGTTTGCGCGCCACGACCCGCATCAACATGCCTATCAACCGCGTTGTAACAACCATTTATCTTGCCACCGACAAACCAGCGATAAAAAGGCGGGTTGCTGTCATCCAGCGTTACCTTTGGTGGCTCTATCCAGCTTACATCCTGCGCAGCCTGTTCCCAGAATGCTCTGGGATTCTCATGTGCTGCTGCACGTATAGCCTGATAAGGTGAACTCATCGGATGTGCCTCCCTCCAAAGAGGTTAAATGACCTGCTTCACTTTTAGTGCTGACCTTTTTTTATCACGCGTCGATATAATTAAGGGCAGTCATGTGGTGAGCCTTAACCATAGAATGTTGTTGGCAATGCATCAATAACTAGCTGACTATTTCATATCTACATACCCGGCCTACATGATGTGTGATGCATCTCCCATGGCTATTTTTAGCGGAGAAAAAGCTGTTTTGCAGGCTTGGTGCTAGTCAAAGGCAAGCAGATTTTGTTATAGTCTTCAGGATGAAGTAAACGCCCCCCTATAATAATGATTAGAAGCGCATGTCTGATAATAATGATGAAGACATCCAGAAGCCTCAGGACGTAACAGCACAGAATATAAGTGCCAAACATTCCGGTAAAGGCAAAGCTAGCTCTCCGGCAAATGATGCAGAGGCCGAGGACAAGCTTAAGGTAGCTCTCAAGCAAAAACTTGAAAAACTGCTCAGTGAGCATCGTGACCTAGATGATGTTCTGGAGCGCCTTTCAAGTGACGCACATTTCGACCAGCTCCAACGGCAGCGGCTTAAGAAACGCAAATTAAGCCTGAAGGATGAAATCATTCGCCTGCGTGGCCGGATTCTCCCCGATATTATTGCGTGACATTCTATGCTATCAGGGACATTCTTTTGACCCTGATATTATATTTTTCACTTCGGGAGAGACGCGGCTATGTATCCCGTCCCTCACTTTGACTCGTAAAGGCTGTTAGGAACCATGTCTGTTTCATCCACTGAGCCCCTTCAGAAAATCGTTATTTGCATGGGTAGTCAATCCGACTGGCCGTGCATGAAATCAGCTGCTGATATTTTACACGATCTTGAAATTGCCTGTGATATTCGCATTATTTCAGCACACCGTACGCCAGACAGGCTTGCTAAATTTGCGAGCACTGCTCTGGCGTACGGTGCTGAGGTCATTATTGCAGGAGCCGGCGGCGCAGCCCATCTGCCGGGCATGATTGCGGCTCATACAATACTGCCTGTATTAGGTGTTCCGGTTGAATCAAAAGCGCTGAAAGGGATGGATTCCCTGCTATCGATTGTTCAGATGCCAGGCGGCATTCCTGTCGGAACATTGGCAATCGGCGCGGCAGGCGCAAAAAATGCAGGCTTGCTTGCGGCACAAATTCTTGGCTTGTCTGATAAATCTATCCAGAACCGTCTTGTCGCTTGGCGCGCTGCCCAAACTGAGGCTGTTGCAGATAGCCCATCAGATAGTGAACTGCAGGGTTAATGACGATGAGTGACACTCTTCAGACACTTGGTATATTGGGGTCCGGCCAGCTCGGCAGGATGATTGCTATTGCAGCAGCACAGCTTGGTATCCGCTCGGTTGTTTTTGCTCCTGACGCTGCGGGAAGCCCGGCAGCAGATGTTGCTCATGCTATTATCACCGCTCCTTATGATGATAAGGCGGCTCTAGATGCCTTTGCTCTGCAAGCTGATGCCGTAGTAACAGAATTTGAAAATGTACCTGCCGATACAATGGCGTATCTTGGCCAGTCAGCCCTTGTCTGTCCGGGAGCTGATGCGCTTCGGGTTGCCCAAAACAGGATTGCTGAAAAAACACTTGCCCGGGAACTTGGTATTGGTGTGCCAGATTTTTGGGCTGTCACCTCAGCCGATGAGCTAGCAGACGCTCTGGTCGCGCTGAACGGTCGCGGCATTGTAAAAACGACAACGCTTGGCTATGACGGCAAAGGTCAGATAGCTGTGGATAGCACGAGCGATGCAAAAACTGTCTGGGAGGCTCTTGGTACTCACCAAGCCATTCTAGAGGCTTTCGTGTCTTTCAGTCATGAGGTCTCATTTCTCGTCTGGCGGACAAAAGACGGGGAAACAGGCTGTTTTCCTGCCGCAGAAAATCAGCATAAAAATGGTATTTTAGCCCAAACAATTGCCCCCGCACCATCCCTCAGCCCGGATTTGTATGAAGCAGGCTCTGCTGCAGCAATCAAAATCGCTGATGCTGTTGGCCTAGAGGGTGTTCTGGCAATGGAAGCTTTCATCACTAAGGATGGCACAATTCTGTTTAATGAAATTGCGCCGCGGCCTCATAACTCGTTTCACTGGACAATTGAAGGGTGCGAAACAAGCCAGTTTACCCAGCTTGTTCGGATTGCATGCGGCCTTACCCCCGGCTCAACAGCGGCGCGCGCAACTTTCACGATGGATAATCTGCTTGGTGAGCATATGGGCGATGTTCCTGCACTTCTGAACAGAGCTGGTGTATCGGTTCATCTATATGGCAAAGCAGAATCACGCACCGGACGGAAAATGGGGCATGCGACATGGCAGTCAGGCCACTAGCCCTTCAGATTGGATAAATTATAAGGCGTATCGCGATATAAATCATTCAGCCAGTTTGACATCAGAAGAAACGCAAATGGGCGCCAGCGGTTAATCGGTGTACGGCTATCATCATCATCAGGGAAATAATGTAAAGGCAGGTCTGTATCTACGCCTTCATTGCGATCACGAAAATATTCCTGACCAAGCGTATCCGCATCATATTCAAGATGATTAAGAACAAATAAATCACCAGAGCGCGGACAGCGTACCATCCCTACCCCTGCTTCTTTGGAGCTGGCAAGAACATCAAGGCCAGCATCGATTACATCTGCATGGCGGGTATAGGTGTAACGTGAGACAGGCATCGGAAAGCTATCTGTGAAGCCTTGCATAAGGCGCCCCGGCACCTGCGGCAATTTATGCGTAAACACCCCGAATAATTTGTCATCAAGCGGATATTTCTCAAGCCCGTGAAGCGCAAATAGCAAGGCTTGCGCCCCCCAGCAAATCCCAAGCCGTCTAAAACAGTGAGTTTGCGACCAGCGTATGATTTCTGTCAGCTCCGGCCAGTAATTTACCTCATCAAATGGCAATGTTTCAATCGGCGCCCCTGTAACAATAAGAGCATCAAAATAATCATCTTTTACATCATCAAGAGACCGGTAGAATTGGCGCAAATAGGCAGGCTCTGTGTTCCGCGGCGTATAGCTTGCTGTTGTCATCAGCACCATTTCAACCTGTAACGGAGACGAGCCAAACAACCGTGCAAACTGAATTTCAGTATCAATCTTTTTAGGCATCAGATTAAGAAGCAGTAAACGCAACGGTCTGATATCCTGATGCGCTGCAATATTATCCGTGATGAGATCAACGCCCTCACCTTGCAAATCGCGCAAAGCAGGCAGATTATCTGGAACCTTAATCGGCATTATGGCCTCGCTCTAAGACGTTACGTAAGACAAAAGAAGAGTTGTTGTGGTAGCCCTATCCAGAGCCATAATCAAACAAATCTTACCAACGGAACGGCCGGCGCCCCATCATCCCAGTCGCACGACTGACAACAGACGCAAGTCCTGTTACAAAGACCTGCGCTGGCTTTGCCATTTTAGGAATTCGCGATACATCTTTTAGCCGCCGATCAAGAAAGGCCTCCGTTTTAGCAAGGTCATCGGTATCATCGGCCAGAAAAGCAAGCATTGTTGCGCTGTAAACAGCAGCAAGCGTGGCACGTTTCGTATAAAAATTATAATCAGTTGTTGTATCACCGGCAGCGCGCCAGATAGCATCAACTGTCCGATATAGCATTTTTGTTGCGAGGGCAGCATGCTGAGGCTGTGCAAGAAACCCAAGCGAACGGCGCACGGTCTCACTATGCCCACGCGCTTGATGCAGCCGAAGCAAAATCAGGGTGCGTACTTTAAGGTGGGTTGGTGCCGGCACTTGGTCCATTTCATGGTAGGCTGATACCATCTTATCATCTGCCAGTGCGCCATATAATTCGACAACCTCATCAAGCCCGCCGGGGAAGTAATCGTGCCATTGCGTGTCTGACAGGCCGCACTCAGCTGCTGCTAATGACAATGTTTCATGAGACCATCCGTCAAACGGCACATGGGCAATGGCAGCTGTTACAAGCTGGGCGCGCATATCAGAATCAGTTGGTGTCATGTTGGTCTACCTTTTACTGTTGTATTGCTCTTATCCTAGCAGGGTAATGTTACCAGTAACGGCATGAGACAAGGCTTGCTCTATGATATAGGAAGTAGGGCATAAAATAAAACCCGTTCCGACAAGACAGTTGTTTGCAAATCTAAATTCTCTATGCTATATACGGTTCCCCAAGGGTTAAAATACATAAAGTTCGATATTTAGCGCTAGCCAGCGCTTAGCTTTTAAAGAAAGGGACATGCTGAAGTGTATATCGCTGTTCGTGAAAATAACGTTGATCAGGCTCTTAGAGTTCTGAAGAAAAAGATGCAGCGCGAAGGCCTGTTTCGTGAGATGAAAAACCGTCGGGCGTTTGAAAAGCCATCCGAGCGCCGTGCCCGCGAAGCCGCTGAATCTACACGTCGTGTTCGTAAATTGATGCGTAAGCGCATGGAGCGTGAGGGTTACTAGATAACCCTTACATCAAGCCTATTGTTAGTAAAAATACCTAAAGCCGCCCCATTACGAGGCGGCTTTTGTGTTTTGCGGCGTCTGATCTGCTGCTAAAACATGCCAGCAGACAGATTTTTTTGGTGACCTCGGCGGGACTCGAACCTGCTACCTACAGATTAGGAATCTGTCGCTCTATCCTGATGAGCTACGAGGCCGTTAAGCCGTTTCTACCTTCATTCACGCTACTTTTCCAGTCTAACGCTTATAGCTATCTTCGTAGCGGATAATATCATCCTCGCCAAGATAGCTTCCAGTCTGTACTTCGATAATGGTCAACGGCTTATCTGTATGATTGGATAAACGGTGTTTTTGGCCGACTTCGATATAGGTCGACTGATTTACCTCTAGCGTAAATTCCTTATCTTCAATCTGAATCGTTGCATGCCCATCGGTTACAACCCAATGCTCCGAGCGATGTTTGTGGCTTTGCAAAGAGAGCCGTCCACCAGGATAAACATGTAATCGTTTCACCTGATAGCCTTGTGCTATTACAAGGCTCTCAAACCAGCCCCACGGACGCCAGTCTCGCGCATGCTGTTCAGCCTGTGATATCTGTTCTATTTTCAACAGCTCCACAGCTTTTTTCACAGACTGAGTTTTCGATAAGTCAGCAACCAGCACAGCATCAGACATCGCAACAGCCACAATATTACTGACGCCCGCAGCAACAAGTGCCTGCCCCTCTACAGCAGACCATAGCAAACTATTTTCTGTATCTATTTGAACAGTATTGCCTTTGATGAGGTTGCCTGATGCATCCACATCATCCACTCCATGGGCTAATTGATGTTTCACAGCCTGCCAGTCACCTAGATCAAGCCAGCTACCTGCGAATTTCACAACCAGAATATTATCAGCTTTCTCCATCAGAGCATAGTCAACTGAGTCAGCTATAATAGCCGACCAACTTGTCGCCTCAAGGCGCAGAAAATCCAAATCACCTGTCATTCCTGCAACAGCTTTTTCAACCATCTGCATCATGTCAGGAACAAGCAGCAGGCCCGCATCAAGAAAGGTCTGGCTGGCTGCCATGAAAATCCCTGCATTCCAGAGATAACGGCCACTATTCAGCATAGCCTGTGCGCGTTCTAAATCTGGCTTTTCATGGAAGGCCCGCACAGGTATCGCAAAATCACTATCTGAGCTCTCCTCATATTCAATATAGCCATATCCCACTTCGGGCCGGTCTGGGTGAATGCCAAAGGTCAGGATATTCCCGCCACTTGCTGGCATGATGCTGGCCTCAATCATCTTTGTGAAGGCTGCCTCATCGGGAATCGCATGGTCAGATGACATCACGACCATGAGAGCGTCACTATCATGATCCTGCAGATAGCGTGCTGCTGCAAGAATTGCTGGGGCTGTGTTTTTGCCCTCTGGCTCAAGCAGAATAGCCGTTGGCTTAATGCCTAATTCGGCAAGTTGCTGCGCTGCAATAAAACGATAATCAGAGGATGTAATAATAATAGGTGGCGCAAAGTTAGCCCCGGTGCAGCGCCCACATGCTTGCTGAAACAAGGTTTGCTCACCGACCAGTTGCACAAACTGCTTTGGCATAGATTTTCGGGATACAGGCCAAAGACGAGTTCCTGACCCTCCACATAAAATAATTGGATAAATGAGAGCCATTATGGATATCTTTCTAGCAGTCGTTACCTATCAATAAAACATGAGAATTCATACCAAGTGACTGGCACTAATGATCAAGAACACGATTTAAGAATAAGCAGATACTGGCGGAAAATCAATGCTATCGCCTGCTCTAATGAGCAATGTTCATCAAGAGTTCAAGATGTTGTCTGGCAGGCCAGCTGTGCGGCATAGCTCTGCCTGACGCTGCTTTAATAATGATGTATCAAAATCATCTATAAGGTCGTGAAACAGCCGGTGCCAGTTTACTTCTGCTCCTAGATGCATAAACACAGACCCTAATCCAACCGCCGCTCTATCCATAAGAACAAATTCGCGCGGTGGTTTGATACCACCAATGCGTTTGAGTTCCTGATGAACTTTCTCAGCTAACTCTCTTCCCGCCGAGCCATTGCGAACCTGCTGGATGGGCCGAACCTCATCTGAGAGAAGCGGTGCGTAAATAAATTCTGCCCAGATATTGAGAATAGAAATCGCCTCTTCATCAAGGCCATGAAAGCCCCATTGCTCATAGGCTTTACGGGCTAAGTCCGTGTTTCCATCACGCAATGCTTTATAAAGGTCGATAACACCACCCACAAATTCAGGCCTGAAAATCCGAATAGACCCAAAATCCATCAGATTAATATTGAGCTCGCTATCAATCGAATAATTTCCAAGATGAGGATCGCCGTGGATAACGCCATAATAGTAAAACGGGACATACCAGGCCCGGAACATATTCATGGCGACTTGATTACGATCTTCCTGAGAGGGGTTTGTGGCAAGCCATGCCATCAGCTTCTGGCCTTCAAGCCATGTCATGGTAAGGGCGCGCGGCGATGAAAGCTCTGTTACAACTTCTGGCAAACGGACATTATCTTCACGTTCAAGCATTAAACGATAAAGCTGCAAATTGGCAGCTTCGCGGCCGTAATCAAGTTCTTCGCGTAAACGGTCAGACAATTCAGTATGGATATCAGCTGTCGAAATTGCATTGTCAAACCGCTCATAAAGCTGAAAGACAAGCTTTAGCTGGCGTAAATCTGCATCAATAGCTGATGCCATGTCAGGGTATTGAAGCTTTACAGCAAGCGCACGGCCATCATGTGCAGTTGCCTTATGCACCTGCCCTAAAGAGGCGGCTGAGATAGCCTGCCGCTCGAATGTCTTGAATTTTGACTGCCAGTCAGCGCCAATTTCTGCAGACATGCGGCGTTTTACAAACAGCCATCCCATGGAGGGCGCATCAGCCTGCAATGCAGCAAGTTCTTCGGCATATTCAGGCGGCAGCGCATCTGGGATGGTTGATAGAATCTGAGCCACTTTCATTAATGGCCCTTTCAGCCCGCCAAGAGCCTCTCTTAATTGAACAGCATGTTTAGATCGGTCAATTTCCATACCAAGGTAGCGCTCACTTGCTAGACGGGCGGCAAGACCTGACATCGTAGTGGTCACACGTGCATATCGCTTAAGGCGTCCCCCTACTCCCGATTTATTATTATAATCAGCCATCGACCCATACCCTTTCAGAACGGCAACACCGCCATAATGCTCACCGTAGTGATATAGTCTGCGAAAAGAAAATGGCGACAGAAAAAACAAATTTTCTTCTGCGTGAATAAACTTAAAGGCTCTTTCTATTCGTAAATAGCACAAAGCCTTCTTTATAAAGGTTTTGTGGTGACAGCAAGAGCTTAAAAATTGTAGTCTGTTCCGACTATATTAAGCATTTCGTTAATTCATGGTTTTTCAAGGAGGATGGTGTGAAAATTGGCGCCCCTGTAGAAAGTGCAGCTGATGAAGCGCGTGTCGCGCTGACCCCGGATAGTGCACGACAACTCGCAAAGCTCGGTCATAGTTGCATCATTCAGAAAGGCGCCGGAAAGGCCGCTGGTTTCTCGGATGATACATATAAAGAAGCCGGTGTTGAAATTGCGGCAACCGCCGCTGCGCTTTTCAAAGCTGCAGATGTTATTATCAAGGTTCAGCGCCCGAACGATGCCGAACTTAAACGGTTATCAGCCGATAAAACGCTGATCAGTTTTTTCTGGCCCGGCCAGAATGAAAAAGCCCTAAAAGCTGTGGCTTCTACTGGTGCGAGCGCTATTGCAATGGATATGGTGCCACGTATTAGTCGGGCGCAGAAAATGGATGCGCTGTCATCGATGGCTAATATCGCCGGATATCGTGCTGTTATCGAAGCCAGTAATAATTTTGGCCGATTTTTCACAGGTCAGATTACGGCAGCTGGTAAAGTGCCGCCTGCCAAGGTTTTGGTTATCGGGGCAGGCGTTGCTGGCCTTGCTGCAATCGGGACAGCACAATCACTTGGCGCAATTGTGCGGGCCTTTGATGTTAGGCCTGAAGTAGCAGAACAGATTGAATCAATGGGCGCAGAATTCCTGATGCTCGAATTTGACGAAGATGGTTCTGGTGATGGTGGGTATGCAAAGCCAGCCTCGCCTGAATTCATTGAAAAAGAAATGGCGCTGTTCAGAGAGCAAGCGCCTGAAATTGACATTGTCATCACAACAGCCCTTATCCCGGGACGGCCTGCTCCTAAATTATGGCCTGCTGAGATGGTCAAGTTGATGAAGCCTGGTTCTGTCATTATTGACCTTGCAGCAGAACAGGGCGGAAACTGCGACCTGACTGTTGCTCATAAAATTATTGAGACAGATAATGGGGTAAAGATTGTTGGCTATACAGACTTCCCAAGCCGCATGTCTGCCCAGAGCTCAACGCTCTACGCAACCAATATCCGTCACATGCTTGATGATCTGACACCTGAAAAAGATGGTGTTTTGAATGTTAATATGGATGATGATGTTATCCGCGGCGCAACAATCGCGCATCAGGGTGATGTTACGTTTCCGCCGCCACCTCCCAAGATTCAGGCGATTGGAAAACAGGCATCAGCCCCTACAGCACCTGAGCCAACAGCACAGGAAAAGGCAGCTGCAGCCTTAGCAGCTGAGCGGGCGTCTGGTCGCAGACAGGTTGGGTTACTTGTTGCTGGCGGACTTTTCATGGCCTTGCTTGGCGGTTATGCGCCAGCCGCTTTCATGCAGCATTTGATTGTGTTTGCGCTATCCTGTTTCGTTGGTTTTCAGGTTATCTGGAATGTGAGCCATGCCCTTCATACACCGTTGATGGCAATTACGAACGCTATCTCCGGCATTATAATTATTGGTGCGCTTCTGCAAATTGATTCACCCACCGGGATAGTTGGCATTCTGGCGGCTGTTTCGGTGCTGATTGCAACAATCAATATTGTTGGCGGCTTTATGGTGACACGCCGCATGCTGGCAATGTTCCAGAAGAGCTAGGGAGTAGATAAAATGAGCGTGAATTTTGTAACAGCGATTTATATCGCATCGAGCGTTCTGTTTATTCTGGCCCTTGGCGGCCTGTCTAATCAGGAAAAAGCAAAACGTGCCGTCTGGTATGGCATCATCGGGATGGCACTTGCGATTGCAGGAACAATATTAGGCCCGAACGTGACCATCTCTACATGGCTTCTGCCAATGCTTGGTATCGGCGCGATTATTGGCGCCATTGTTGCCATGCGGGTTGAAATGACAGGCATGCCGCAACTCGTCGCCGCCTTGCATTCCTTTGTCGGCCTTGCTGCCGTCTTCATTGGTCTCAATTCTGACATGGACCCGCCGGCTGGCTTAATGGGTGCTGAACTTATCATTCATGAAGTTGAGATTTTCGTCGGTGTGTTTATTGGTGCAATAACCTTTACAGGCTCTGTGATTGCCTATGGTAAGCTGTCAGGCATTCTGAATGGCAAGCCTCTTACCTTGCCAGGACGTCATGCGTTGAACCTTATCATGGTGCTTGCCTGTATCGGTCTTGGGGCAATGTATGTTAATCATGCTGGACCGTGGACATTATGGGCGATGACAGCCATTGCCTTTATCTTTGGCGCCCATTTAGTGCTGGCAATTGGCGGCGCTGACATGCCGGTTGTTGTCTCGATGTTGAACTCATATTCAGGCTGGGCAGCTGCAGCAACAGGCTTCCTGCTTGGTAATGATTTGCTGATTGTAACAGGCGCTCTTGTTGGTGCGTCCGGCGCTATCCTATCCTATATTATGTGCCGCGCTATGAACCGGAATTTCCTATCGGTTATTCTTGGGGGGTGGGGCACAAGCACCGGACCACAAATGGAAGTTGAAGGCGAAATGATTGCAACCGATGTTGCGTCTGTTGCGTCTGATATTTCAGAAGCAAGTTCGGTTATCATTGTGCCGGGTTATGGCATGGCGGTAGCGCAAGCCCAGTCAGCTGTGTCTGAGCTTACACGCCGTCTTCGGGATCGTGGTAAATCGGTTCGTTTTGCCATTCATCCTGTTGCCGGACGCCTGCCGGGACATATGAACGTCCTGCTAGCAGAAGCAAAAGTGCCTTATGATATTGTTCTAGAAATGGATGAAATCAACGAAGATTTCAATGATACAGATATCGTCATTATTCTGGGTGCTAACGATATTGTGAACCCTGCTGCACAAGAAGACCCTAATAGCCCGATTGCCGGCATGCCAGTGCTTGAAGTCTGGAAGGCCCGTCAGGTTATTATTTCTAAACGTGGACAGGGTCGCGGATATTCAGGTATCGAAAACCCGCTCTTCTTCAAGGATAATTCGCGGATGCTTTATGGCGATGCTAAATCGTCACTCGACCAGATACTAGCCGAAATTGGCAGCTAGCCGCCTGAACTTAACGATAACAAAAAAGCCCTCAGAGTTCTCTGAGGGCTTTTTTAGTGCGTTACTGCCTTATCTCTCTTTCGATGTCGTCCCATCAGATGCAACTAGGTTGCGGGTTGCCAGCGCAAGGGCAATCGCACTCCACATGAAGATATTATTCCACTGGCCAAAGAAGTCAGCTGTTGTTTGAATGGGGAAAAATAAACCTAGTGGCACGATAAAGGCTGTTGCTGCAAGAACGTTAGCGCGCCCACGCATCCCCGTTACAAAGCAAAACCAGATAATAGATATAATCATGATAGACCCAAAAATTAGGCCAATAATGCCGGTCTCACCCAGCATCTGAAGGTAATAATTATGCGGGTGGGTATTACAATCCACTTC
>DGJU01000068.1:0-30632 GCA_002387605.1 Alphaproteobacteria bacterium UBA4588
GTGATGTTTTCACTGGTGCCGCCTTTGGTGCTTATTTTCTTGGTGCTTGGCTCTATCGTTATGGGTATTGCCACGGTTAATCAGGCTGGCGCTATTGGCGCTATTGGTGCCACCATCATGGCGGGCTATAAGCTTTATGAGGATAAGAAAAATTCGCTTTATCCGGCAGGCATTGCGATGGCTGCTGTGGTGGCAATTTATGTTCTACAGTCGCTCTATGACTTAAACGTTAAAAACCTTGGTGTAACACAGAATCACGGTCCTGTGATGATGGCCGTTATTGCTTCGGTTATTCTTGTTGCCGCTGTTGGATGGTCTGTCTGGCGGACCTTTAAAGCTGATAACACCCTAACCGAAGTGATGACCGAAACAGCGAAAACAACCTCCATGGTCTTTATCATCCTGCTGGGTGCCGCCATGTTGACAGCTGCTTTCCGCGGCTTCGGCGGTGAAGAATATGTCAAAGACTTCTTGCAGGGTCTGCCGGGTGGTTTCTGGTCACAATTTATTGTTGTGATGGCTGTTATTTTCTTGCTGGGCTTTTTCCTCGACTTTATCGAGATTGCTGTTGTTGTTGTACCAATCGTAGCCCCTATTCTACTGGCTGACCCAAGTGCAAATATTACAGCTGTGTGGCTTGGTGTTATGATCGGGGTGAATATCCAGACGAGCTTCTTAACGCCGCCCTTTGGCTTTGCTCTATTCTATTTACGAGGGGTTGCCTCAAAGGCGATATCCACGATTGCAATCTATCGCGGGGTTGTTCCTTTTATCATTCTACAGCTTATTGCCCTTGGTATTGTGGGTGCCTTCCCGCCGCTGGTGAACTATCTGCCAAATAGATTCTATCTCTCATCGTTTAATGCGCCGCCGCCGATGAATCCGCGCCTTGAGATGTGTGTTGAAGAATATCTGGCTGAGACATTTACACAAAACAGTGATGAAGTTGCTGCAACCGTAGACCGTCTTATTGCGACCGACACAAGCTCGCTGCCTGCTAAGCTTGCAAAGTCACTGGATGATGCTGGAGTTGCTGCCAGATCTGTTCTTCCTCTTCTGGCCGAAATTAAAGTGGCTCAGGCTGAACTTGATGAGGCAACTATCTCTTATGCAAGCTTGCACACAACTGTGCGTGAAATTGAACGTGACATCCGCAAAGCTAAAGAGGCTATGAAGCGCCTAAAGTCAGAGCGTCAGTCAACTGATGATGTTGGCATCCATGCCCATGTCGACGAAGAAATGAGCATTAAGACTCAAGAAATCACAGATCTGGAAGCACAAATTCCTGCTGAATGGGACGGCTTGTCAAAGACGTTTCAAGTTCATCTGAAAACACTATCTAAAGTGCAGCGTAAATATCGCCGCGCCATGGATGATAGCTATTCAGGGGCAGAAGATGCCACCAGCATTATCTCGTCCGGACCACAATTAGCGGCCTTCAAGCCTGAGCTAGCGGCTGTTATCGCAGCTGTTGCATCTTTGAATGGCAAGGATGCCGCCGCCGCAATTAAAGAGACTGAAGCAGGTCTGAGCGGCGTGCCGGGTGCAAATGCTGTCAAATCATTGATGTCGAAAAGCCGCCGTGCCTATAAAAAGAACAAGACAGATAAGGGTGCTGCCTTGCTAAAAGAAGCTGTTGAACAGCTCGATAGCGAAGTGATTTGGCGGGTTAGTGCAATGGCAAATGTGGTTCCTGCCCTGCTGGCATTCCAAGATGAGACAAAATATCATATCGGCCTTAGATCGCAGGACAGATTACCAGACTTCCTTGTGCCACGCATCTCAAGCTGTAAAGCGGCGCATACAAATATCTCGCTCCAGTTCTAAGCTGCGCTCAGATAACCATTAAAATTCCCCTTTGGCGTAAGGCTAAGGGGGAATTTTTTTGCAAAGACTTTTCTTAGTTTGGTGCCAAGCCCCAAAAATTAGTTTTAATTTACCTAAAAAAGAACGTGGTCGCGCTCTATCTCGACACTGATAGAGGCCTGTATATGATAGAGGCATGTATATGACGCATAAATTACCAAGCCGTTGCCTTATCGCCGTTCTTATCAGTGCCTTTTTTGCTGTGATGATAAATGCGCCTGCTGTTTTTACCTCTGCTCATGCTGTCACGGCAGAAGAGCAACTAGCTGATCCTGTTCTCGAAGACCGGGCGCGTGCGCTTTTTCTACAACTGCGCTGTCTTGTCTGTCAGAACCAGTCAATCGGTGATTCTGATGCTGAACTCGCTGTTGATTTGCGTAAAGATGTCCGCAAAATGCTGCTCGCAGGAACAGATGAGCCAGATATTTTAACTGATATTCATCAACGCTATGGCGACTATGTCCTGATGCGGCCGCCTGTCACAACCCAGACAGCTTTATTGTGGGGCTTGCCGGCGCTGCTTGTGATTGCCGCCTTTGGTATTATCTGGTTGGTGATGCGGCGGCGTGCCCCTGTAGCAACCATGCAGGATGATGCCAGCCTCTCTATGGGCACGCCAAAAGAGATAAAACTGTCCGCATTATCACCGCGCCTCTTGGCCAGTCTGGCGGTCTTGATTATCCTTGGCGCCGGTAGCCTCTATCTCTATTTAGGAAATCCTGGCCTACCATCTGCACCAATTGCATCGCGTATGGCTGAAATCGCCCAAGCAGATGCAATGTCCCGCTCTCTGCAACAACAGGCCGATACCGCGCTCTCAGCAGCCCGTACAGCGCGTGATGTCGCGCCTGATGACATAGAGACATTATTGCGCCTTGCCTTGGCTGCTGCTGCGGCTGAAGCCCATGATGAGGAAATTTTAACCCTGCAGACCGCCCTTCGTCTATCTGGCAGTAATCCAGCGATAAAAAGCTTACTTGCTGATGCACGCTACCGGCAGGCAGGACGGCTGGTAACCCCTCCTCTTCGCATCCTTATTGATGAAATTCTGACAGAACGCCCAGATGATGTGCGCGCGCTTTTCCTTTATGGCCTTGCAGCTCATCAGGATGAAGATTACCCGCTTGCTCTTGCGCGCTTCATTCGATTACTTGCCCTCACACCGCAAAATGCACCATGGGCAGAGACACTTAATGCCCAAATAATAGAAACAGCATCACAAGGCGGCCTGCCTCTTCCAGCAGGGATGGCTGGGCCGTCAGCAGCTGATATAACAGCAGCAGCAGCTTTAAGTGATGATGAACGTAGCGAGATGATAAACAGCATGGTCGCCCAGCTTGAAACGCGTTTGATAGACCAGCCCGACGACCTTGCAGGCTGGCTAAGGCTGGCACAGGTCAAATCCCAGCTTGGCCGAAGCGAAGATGCGTTTTATGCCTATGTAAGAGCCGCCCAGATAACACCCCGGCCCGACATCATCCTTCAAGCTCTTGAGCTAATGCTGTCTTTGGGCAATGAGACAGAACGCCCAGATACTGCTATTCTTGATGCCGCCCTGCTGCTTATTTCCCAATTATCCGATAATAGTGACTATCAGGCTGAGGCGCTCTTTTTTGGTGGCCATGTTGCAAGCCTAACAGGCGATAAGGCGGCGGCTGTGTCGCAATGGCAGGCGCTGCTGGAATTACTGCCGGACGACAGCGATGCCGCACTCTCTCTTGCCCGTGAGATAGAAAAGCTACGGGGCAATTAGATATCAGAGCATAAGGGCCTTGCGTAATCTATGCGACTTCCTAACTATAAAGGAGCAGTTTCATATATTGCAGGATAGGATGACCCATCGATGAGCCTCTTTTCTGGACTTCTTGGTAGTTTATTTGACCGCACATCAAGCTGGATATCTTCACAGAAACAAACTGAAGGAGATATTACAGCATTGTGTGAGCGACTTTTGTCTACGACAGGAGAGGCAAGCGGCCAATCACTTGCTCATGATATTCTTGATAAATACGCCACATTGTCAGATGACGAGAAAAAAGCCTTTTTTCTCTATTTAAGACATAATCTTGATCTGGATATCAGCGCGAGCATTGCTGCCCTATCCTCTTATAAGGCATCTCCCGACAGCAAAACATATAGTGCGGTGCATGCCGCTATTGAGCCACGACGACTTGTACTCTTCACCCGTCTTAATGCCGAGGATGGCGCTACAGAACGGCTGGTGGAGATGCGGGCGGACATATTAGCTCACCTCTCAGAGATGCCAGAGCTTGGCCCAGTTGCATTTGACCTACAGCAGCTTTTTATCAGCTGGTTCAATCGGGGGTTTCTTGTGTTACGGCCTATCAGCTGGCAAAGCCCTGCACATATTCTGGAAAAAATCATCGCCTATGAGGCTGTGCATTCTATTGATAGCTGGGATGCGCTTAGACTGCGGCTTGCCCCTGCAGATAGACGCTGTTTCGCTTTCTTCCACCCCGCCATGCCGGATGAGCCCCTCATTTTTGTTGAAGTTGCGCTTACCGACCATATTCCTCATTCCATTCAGGAAATTCTGGCCGATGATAGGCCAGTCCTTAACGATGATGCCTTTACCACTGCCACATTTTATTCAATTTCAAATTGCCAGAAAGGTCTTGCCGGTATTTCGTTTGGGAATTCACTTATCAAAACCGTGGTGCGCGAATTATCCGCAGATATGAGCGCTATCAAACAGTTTGTTACCCTCTCGCCTATTCCGCGCCTTGCCAAATGGGTGGCATCTGAAGGTATTGATGCAGACGGCCTTGCAGACGCTGAAATAGCGCCTGCCCTTACCGCCCATTATCTGTGCCATGCAAAACGCGCCGATGGCCAGCCAGCTGACCCAGTTGCCCGCTTTCATCTCAATAATGGCGCGCTTATCCATGCCGTGCACCAGCATGCTGATACCGCACCACTCGCCCAAAAGCAGTCTTTTGGCATGATGGTTAATTATCTTTATCAAGTGCCAGACATTGCCCAAAATCATGAAAAATATGCGCACGGCACCGTTGTTGCCGCCGCAGCAATTCACTCTCTTGCAAAAAAATATAACGCTACTGACTAGCAACTAGCCTATTTTATAGCCCGCTGCCGTCAGACCGTTATTGAGCGCCTCATAGCCAATTTTTGCATATTCCAGAGGATTTGCTTTTTTAGGGTCTTGCTCTGCTTCGACAACAAACCAGCCTTCATACTGATAAGATGCCAGACGCTTAAATATCGCATCGAAATCAATGTCGCCATCTCCTGGAACGGTAAAGACACCTTTGACAACAGCATCAAGGAAACTCTCGCGCGATTTATCAATTTTTTCCATGACCGGATAACGCACATCCTTAGTATGAACATGGCTGATGCGTTTGTGATGGTTATCAATCACGTGAAGGTTATCCCCTCCAGAAAAAGCCATATGGCCGGTATCAAACAAAAGCGGTATCGAGGAATGTTTCATAAACAAATCCAGCTCAGCCTGCGTCTCGATTACGGCCCCCATATGATGATGAAATGAGAGTGGCATACCCTGTTTTTCGCAATAGTCAGCAAAATCTGAGACCTTACGTCCATATATTGCCATCTCCGCCTCATCAATAACAGGCTTTTGGGAAAGGGTTTTCTCGCGCTTGCTTTGAACCGAGCCAGATACCTCACCATAAACAAGGCATGGTGCTTCGGCCTGCTTAAAGAATTGCAGCTGTTCTTCCACCCGCTCTTTTTCAACTTCCAGATCACCAGAAAGAAGGTCGCCTGAAAACCAGCCACCACAAACTTGAATATTATATTTGCTCATAATGGGGCCGAGCTCTTCCATATTCATGGGGAAGCGCTGGCCGGTTTCCATACCCACAAATCCTGCCACAGAGGCCTGACGTAAAGCTTCTTCAAGACTGACATCATCAGACAAGTTCACATCATCATCGTTCCACCACGCAATGGGTGAAATACCTAGTTTTGCGCTTAACATACTTAAATACCCTGACGTTGTTTTTTTCTAAATTCTTCTTGTGATGCACGCGCCTTACGCACGGCTTCACGCTCAGATATTTCTGGAACAGCAACATACCAATCAGCGCCACCAGCAGTCCAACTATAGGCATCGGTGTTGATGGTCAGAACAGTTGTTTTGTCTGTTGTCTGCGCCCATTCCATTGCTTCATCCAGTTCGGACAGACTGTCACAATGTCTGGCATGAGCTCCCATTGCTTTCGCATGCGCTGTAAAATCGACATGCGGAATATTATCCTTATCGGCAACATTACAATCTACCAGAAGATTGTTAAAGCCAGCGCCTCCCATACCTGTTTGCAGCCGGTTTATCACCCCAAAGCCGCCATTATCGCAGACCACTACGATCATCTTATGTCCTGACAAAACTGAAGAGTAAATATCAGAATTCATCATCAAATAAGAGCCATCACCAACCAGCACAATCGGCACGCCATGGCCTTGCTTGGCAATTGCATGTCCCCAACCACCAGCTAATTCATAGCCCATACACGAGAAGCCGAATTCACAATCAAACGTGTGTGGTGATTTACATCTCCAGTTTTTGATTGTCTCTCCTGGCAATCCTCCTGCGGCGGTTACCATGGTATCTTCAGGCTTGGCTTGTTTATTTACAACGCCAACTACCTGAGCATAACTTGGCAGTCCGCTATTGGTTGGCACTTGACCGGCATCTACCTCTTTGTTCCAGTCTGCATAAAGCGTTTGGGCAGTCTGCATGCGTTCAGGCTGGCATGACCAATCACCGAGCGCTTCAGAAATTTCCAGCACGCTAACAAGCGCATCACCTACCACAGCAACAGAGCGATGCTTTGCGGCATCACATCGCGCGGCATTAATATTGATAAATTGTGCATCACGCGCAAAAGTAGTCCAAGACCCCGTTGTGAAATCCTGTAGCCGGGTCCCAATAGCAATCACGACATCTGCGCTCTCAGCCAATTCTTTTGCAGCATCAGTACCCTCAATGCCCAACGCGCCAACATAAGCAGGGTGGTTATGGACAAGCCCGCCCTTGCCAGCAATCGTCTCAGCAATCGGAATGCCGCGCTGCATAGCAAACTCTGCCACCGCTTCTTCGGCGCCTGAATAACGCACCCCGCCGCCAGCAAGAATCAACGGCTTCTTTGCTTTTTTCAGCAGACTAACAGCTGCTTTGATTTGATTAACCGATGCCCGTGGGCGCGCAATTTCCCATGTTTTCTCTTCAAAGAATTCTACAGGATAATCATACGCAATTTCCTGAATATCTTGCGGCAGGCCAATAAAGGCTGGTCCACAATCTGCCGGGTCAAGCATCGTGGCCAAGGCTTGCGGCAGTGAGCTGATAATCTGTGCAGGGTGGGTAATACGATCCCAGAAACGCGACACCGCACGGAAGCTATCATTCACAGTCGTAGACGGTGTGCCAAAATGCTCTACCTGCTGCAATACTGGATCAGGCAGGCGGTTGGTAAAGGTATCCCCGCTGAGCAACAATAGTGGCAAACGGTTGGCATGTGCTACGGCTGCGGCCGTTACCATATTTGTTGCGCCGGGCCCAACAGAGCTGGTAGCAATCATAATCTGGCGTCTTTTTTTCGCTTTGGTATAACCAACCGCAGCAAGCGCCATTGATTGTTCATTTTGGCCGCGCCATGTTGGCAATCTATCTTGAACCTGCTCCAGAGCTTCGGCAAGGCAGGTAACATTACCATGCCCAAAAATACCAAATGCGCCGCCAAATAACGGCACCCGCTCCCCATCAATTTCTGTGTATTGATTAACAAGATATCGAACGATAGCTTGCGCCATAGTAAGTCGAACTGAATTATTTTTCATAGCGATACCTTGTATTATTTTGAATTTGAATTTAGCTAGTGTAGAAGAAAAAGCTTCTGGTAATCAACGAATTTCGACACAAGACATTATTTTAAACCCATTAGATTACCTAAAATTTTTCGGGTAATTTTTCAGAATAAAACACCTTAGCTGAGAGACTGAAATTGACTGTCATTAATGTTGGCCTGATTGGAACAGGTTTTATGGGAAAAGCCCATGTTTTTGGGTTTGCTACTGCAGAACGGGTCTTTAACCTGCCCTGCCAGTTTCATCTGCACATGGTAGCTGATGCAACCGATGCGCTTGCCTCTGCGGCCAGCACATCGCTTGGCTTCACAACATATACATCGAACTGGCAGGACATTATAAATGATCCTGCCATCGGCCTTGTAAATATTACCGCGCCAAACGCATTGCATAAAGAAATAGCCTTGGCCGCAATTGCAGCCGGCAAGCATGTCTATTGTGAAAAGCCCCTCGCACCAAGCGCTCATGACTCCCTAGAGATGACAGTCGCAGCAGAACGTGCCGGCGTGAAAACGCAAGTTGGCTTTAATTACCTTACAAATCCGATGTTTAGATTAGCAAAGGATATGATTGAGGCAGGAGAATTAGGCGAGATTTACTCCTACAGAGGTGTTCATGCCGAAGATTATATGGCGAGCCCAGAGGCGCTTGTGTCTTTTCGGCATGATAAGGTTGGCGGCGGCGCTCTTGCTGATATTGGCAGCCATGCGCTCGCCACTGCAGAATTTCTGCTCGGCCCAATCAAACGCGTAATCGGAAACTCAACAACACTCATTCCGCAGCGCCCAGATGCTACTGGCGCACTGCAGGATATTGAGGTTGATGATATTACTCATGTGTTTTTAGAATTTGAAAACGGCATTGCTGGCTCAGTTGAGGCAAATTGGTGTGCAACCGGCCGAACGATGCAGCATGATTTTGAAATTTATGGCTCTAAAGGCGCGTTGTTCTTCTCGCAAGAACGGTTAAATGAGCTGCATTTTTTCGATGCGAACGATAGCCGCAATAGACGCGGGTTTAAGCGCATCGAAGCCAGCCCAGAGCATGATCCCTATGGTCAATTCTGCGTCGCGCCGGGCCATCAGATAGGATTTAACGATTTAAAGGCAATTGAGATTGCTAAATTTTCTGAGGCAATAGCCGGCATAACTGATGAGCCGTTTAATTTTCGGGCAGGCTACCGCATTCAGCATCTTGTTGAAAAAATCCAAGACTCATCACGCACCAAAAGCTGGCTAATAGTTTAAGCCTATCACTGCCCGTTGGCGGTCCGCGCTAAACAGCTAGCTCTTTGGCCAAATCACCAATTTCAGCACCGCCTGCCATCAGACGCTTGATGTCATCACCTTTAAGGTCGTCTGAGGTTCCGCTACCAATAACTTCTCCCAACGACAGGAAGGTAAAGCGGTCTGCAATAAGACGTGCGTGAATTTCATTATGCGTAATCAAGATGATAGCAATATTACCGAGCTTCTGAACCCGCCTGATAGTCTTCAGGACTTCCATTTGCTGGCGCTGGCCAAGAGCTGATGTTGGCTCATCAAGAATAAGCACTTTCGCGCCGAAATAAATCGCGCGTGCAATCGCCAATGTCTGACGCTGGCCCCCTGACATCGTTCCAACAGCCTGTTCAGGATCAGCAATATTAATCCCAATTTTAGCCATTTCTTCAGCCGCAATACGATGCATTTCGTTCATTTTCATCAGCCCGAAAGGACCACCGAAATGGGTTAATTCACGCCCCAGAAAGAAGTTCCGTGTCACAGACGCTAACGGGTTCAAGGCCAAATCCTGATACACAGTACCGATGCCAGCATCTGTTGCATTACGCGGCGAGACAAAGCTTACCGTTTTACCCTCAACATTGATGGTCCCACTGGTAGGGGCAAACACGCCAGACAGTAATTTAATCAAGGTTGATTTTCCGGCACCATTATCCCCAAGCAAGGCATGAACCTCACCTGGATATACTTTTAACGATACCCCGTTCAAGGCTGTGAATGCGCCAAATTTCTTCACCAGATCCGTGGTTTCAATCAGTGGCTGTTTTGGTGACTGTGCCATATCAGATAGCCCCCATAATCCGTTTTCGAATATTTTCGTTTAATAAGGCCGAGGCAATAATCACAAGCCCCAAAAATACCCGGTAGAAGGAACCGTCAATCCCCGGAATATAGAAGAAGGCTTCTTTTGCCAGCCCAAAGATAAAGGCGCCAACAACAATGCCGACAACAGTCCCGAAGCCGCCCGTCATCACGATGCCGCCAATAACCGCTGCTGCAATCGCTTCAAGTTCTTTCAAATTCCCTTTGGCTGCATCTGCTGTATTGACTTCGAATACTTGACAGGCCGCAAACACGGTGGCGCAAAACGCCGAGAAGATGAACAAGCATACTTTTACTTTATTCGTTGGCACACCGTTCGCTTTGGCTGCGGTAATATTGCCCCCGGTTGAATAGATCCAATTGCCGGCTTGCGTTTTACTCAGCATGACATAGCAGACCATACATAAAATAAGACTGATCATCACACATGAATAAAGACCTGAGGCAAACTGATTGCCGAAATTATTCGTGTTCCAATCAATCGGGAAATATAACCAGTCAAATAATGGCTGTAGAATATCTCCCCCAAAGAAATCAGCTACCGGACGCGCAGACGAGATACTATCGATATAAGCGCGTGCCACATCAGCGTCTGTTACCGTCTTTGGCACAACCGGTTCGATGCTAAAGTTTGCAATCTTATCTCGAATGGTTGTGACCATAAATTCATTACCTGACTCGATAGCATTTTCCAATGCACGCTCCAAAGGCTTCACACCCTTGGTTGCGATGATACCTGTCTTTGCATCAGCAACCCGCTGATAGGTATAGGCAAGACGTTCTGCAATACTTGCAATCACATCAGCCGGTACATCTTTCATCAGCGCGAGCAAATCAGCTTCTGGCAGCGCTTTAGCAGCCTCACGCTCAATTTCACCATGACCGGGAAGGTTAATGATATTTTTTAAATCTGGAATTTCAGTAACAGTCGTGGCGCCCTTAACCTGGTCAGCCCGATGATTAAATGAACGTAACGACACTTCGGTAAGACCACGCAGAAAGAATAATCCACCAAGCGTTACAATAAAGGATGGCAGGCCAGATTTTACGACAATGAAGCCCTGAAGCCAGCCAAAGAATAATGTGAAACAGAGGGTAATTCCTATCGCACCGAGCGGCGAGACGTCTGGGATATGAATGAGGGTAAAAAATTCAATATGAAGACCGCCCTCGAATGACAGATAGGGAATAACAATCGAAAAACCCCATCGTAAAATCATCGCCATACAAGCGCCAGCAAATCCAATCATCGACCCAATCGACAAATCAAACTCACCGGCAATAATCAGCAGGCCTGCCCCAAGGGCAATAATTGTAAGCTGTGAGATAACCCGTAAATTATTACGGATACCAAGAGCATTAAAGCCTTCACCAGCAAACGGATTTAAGGAAAACTCACCGGCCGGGATTGAGAAATATCCAAGCATGCCAAAGAGCAGTAGCATAACGCCGACAGGTCCAATTTCAGGCCTGGCAAACAATGATTTAAGCCAACTTTTACGTTCATGCCTATCAGACTCTTGCCGCGAAGCAACGGGCGCGTTCATGATGTTCCCCAATCTTATATAAAATAAGTGGGCAGCCAAGCTGCCCACTCATCATTTTTTAGTCAGATTTATCTGTCTACGCCCGCAAGGGAAGCAACAGATGACGCGTTTGACTTGTCAACAAAACCTGGACCTGATGGGATGTTTGCACCCGGAAGAAGGCCAGCACCATTGTTATAAAGGTGAAGAACAACAACAGGCATGTAACCCTGCAGACGCTGCTGCTGGTCGATTGTGTACTTAACTTTACCAGCGTTAATCATATCCATAACTGGTGGGCTCAAATCGAAGCATGAGTGGTGAACTGACATACCCAGCTCATCAATTGCCTGCTGAACGCCAACACATACATGTGGACCAACTGATAGAACAGCATCTACATCAGGGTTTGCCTGAAGACCAGCTGCTGCACGTGTTGGGATAGTTGCTGGGTCATTAGAGCTATCTACGAGCTTAATAGGAACAGCTTCGCCATAACCATTACATCTGTCATTCAGCGCTGTGTTGTAAGCTTCCTGAATAAAGCAAAGGCCCTTTGTTGCGCCTTCTGCTTTGGCACGAGCACCAGCAGATTGACCAGCAAGGAATTCAGGCTGACCGACATGCATAAGCGCGCCGACTTCTTTGGATGACTCAAGACCAGAGTTCATTGTGATAACAGGAATACCGGCAGCAACCGCATCTTTGATCGCCTGACCAAGAGCGTCTGGATCTGGCAGAGACACAACAATACCATCTGGCTGTGTTGCAGCAGCAGCAGTGATTGACTTAGCCATATCACCCATATCGCCTGACGGGTTGAAGATATATTCGAAGTCTGCACCAACATGACGTGCTGCATCTTCGCCGCCCTTCTGGACAACAGGCCAGAATGGATCTTTACCTTCACCATGCGTAATCATTACATAGCGCTCTGCCTGAGCTGCGCCTGCCGTAAGTGCAAGTGCTGCCAGAGCTAAAACTAATTTTTTCATTTTATTCTCCCTGAGATTTTTTTTGGTATCCATAAAGGACGCCTTTTTTTTCGTGAATGATTAAAGTCTTATTTACGATTACGTGTAAAGTCATTTCTAGAAAAATAAGGCATAATTGCTATTGTTTTTTTGATAACAAACTCTAGGGTCACTTTTAGACGGATAGAAACCGCTAAAGTGATGTTTTCTGCATATTTAATAGGCAAATGAGGGTGATATGAGAGAAATTGGCATTGGTGTTATTGGCACTGGATTTATGGGTAAGGCGCATGCGATTGCCTATAGTGCTTCAGCATCTGTTTTTGGCACGGGTCTTCGACCTGTTTTACAAATTGTCTGTGACCTCAGTCCAGAACGTGCTAGCCAGCGCGCAACAGACCTTGGCTTCAGCCGCTATACTGATAAATGGCAGGATGTTGTCTCAGACCCTGCTGTCGACCTCATTTCGATTTGCACGCCAAATGATACGCATGCTGAAATTGCCATTGCAGCGCTAAAAGCAGGCAAGCATGTCTGGTGCGAGAAGCCAATGTCAACTTCGCTTGCTGATTCGCACGCCATGCTAGCCGCCGCACAAGAGAGCAACGGTAAAACAATTATTGGCTATAATTATACCAAAAATCCAGTTGTGACTTACGCACGCCGCCTCATTGAAGACGGAAAAATTGGCCGTGTTTCAGGATTTTTCTGTCGCTATGATGTTGAAAATGAAGCAGATGAGAGCCGCCCTTGGTCGTGGCGCATGTCGCGCAATTCATCGGGTACAGGGGCAAATGGTGATGTGCTCAGTCATGTTATTTCCATTGGTCATTTCCTGACGGGATCACATATTACAAACGTTGTTGGGGATATTAATATTGTCCATGAAAAGCGCACAAACCCTGATGATGGGTCTGAGATGCTTGTTGATAATGATGATATGGTCTCAGCCCTTGTGCATTTCGAAAATGGTGTCAAAGGTCACATCGGGGCAAGCCGGGTGACATGGGGCCGCAAATGTGGCCTGCGCTGGGAAATTCATGGCACACGCGGCACCATCAGTTTTGATCAGGAACGGTTAAATGAAATCAAACTCTTCACAGCCGAAGATGATGATGCAAGTAACGGGTTTCGCACTATCCTGACAGGGCCTTACCATCCACCCTATTCTGCCTTCCTGCCGAATGCGGGTCACAGCCTTGGCTATATGGATGTAAAAATATGCGAGCTGCATGATTTGCTAAACGGCATTGAAACAGGTGCTGATGTCTGGCCTGATTTTACAGCCGGGCTCAAAATTGAACAGGTGATGGATGCTGTTGACCGTTCTGCTCAGACTGGGGCATGGGTAAAAGTTGATAGCTAATATCGAACTACCTCCTTCGATAAGGATATAACCAGAGGATATCATAATGGCATTATCACCGACGCTCCCTCCCATGTGCGATAATACTGAATCGTCTGTCATTATTACTGGCGGGACACAGGGGCTTGGCCTTGCTGTTGCCCGCGCACTGATTGCTTCTGGCTGCACGAAAATAACGCTAGCCGGACGGTCTGCCGATAAAGGCGCTAAGGCCTGCGCTGCGCTTCTGGAACTGGGCGTTGACGCCTATTATGTGCAAGCCGATATGTCCTCACCAGATGATTGTGCAGACTTATTTAACGCAGCTGTTACGCGCTTTGGCTTTGTAAATGGCCTTGTGAATTCTGCTGCTATTACTGACCGAGGCAGCTTAACAGACACAACACTTGAGATGTGGCAGATGCATATGGACCTGAATTTGAGAGGCCCGTTCTTGATGATGCAGGCGCTAGCGCGGCATCTGATTGAAACTGAAAAGACCGGCTCAATGGTCAATATCCTATCAACATCTGCGTATGTGGGCCAAAGCTTCCTTACCCCCTACGCAACATCCAAAGGCGGGCTTCTGACATTGACGAAGAATGCTGCTAATGCAATGCGCAAAAACCGGATACGGGTCAATGCTGTTGCGCCGGGATGGATGGAAACCGAAGGCGAAGCTGATATTCAACGACGGTTTCATGGCGGCGGTGAGGACTGGGCTGAAAAAGCAGCCGCCAGCACGCCAATGGGCCAGCTTGTTGACCCGGACGAGCTGTCACCGCTGATTGCCTATCTGCTTAGCCCATCATCAGGTCTGATAACAGGCGCTATTATCAATTATGACCAGCAGATAATCGGCGCTGTTCCGGAATAGCAAAGCAGAAACCTTAACCAGCATTATCCAATCTGACAGCCTGACCTGTTTGGGCTGATAGATAGGCTGCATCGGCAATAAGCAACGCATTTAAGCCATCGCGGCCACTAGGCTGCGGCGCAGTACCCGCAGTTAAATGCTGAATAAAATGCGCTAATTCATTAGCATAGGCATCAATATAGCGGGTCATGAAAAAATGATGTAAAGGCGGACGTAAATAGCCATCTGACGTAGCAAGTTCAACTGAAACGGGCCTCTGATTTTCAGCCGAAATCATTCCCTTACTACCATGTACTTCAATACGCTGGTCATAACCATAACTGGCGCGGCGCGAGTTCGAGATAACAACTTGGCTACCGGACGGCATCTTCAGCATTATACTTGCACTGTCAAAATCGCCAAACCGCGCAATTTCAGGATCTGTGAGCACCGATCCCGTTGCCTGCACTTCAGAGGGCATTTCGCCCATCAGGAACACTGCCATATCAAAGTCATGTATAGTCATGTCCCGGAAAATACCACCGGACCGCGTAAGAATTTCTGCGGGCGGCGCGCCGGGGTCACGACTAATAATCACG
Source organism: Alphaproteobacteria bacterium UBA4588 (assembly GCA_002387605.1). Taxonomy (GTDB): domain Bacteria; phylum Pseudomonadota; class Alphaproteobacteria; order Puniceispirillales; family Puniceispirillaceae; genus UBA4588. Next base: position 15,146 of record DGJU01000068.1, read on the forward strand.
GCCATCTCAGGCGTACCAATTTTACCAGCCTCTATTTCTGCACGAACCTGGGCAAAATGCGGATCAAACCGGCGGTTAAACCCAACCATGAGCGGGCAGGATTCGGCTGTAACAATATCCAGAACGTCTCGAACACGCGCCGAATCTAGGTCGATTGGCTTCTCGCAGAAGATAGCTTTACCAGCTCGCGCGCATTGTTCAATCTGGTTTGCATGAAGGTCTGTTGGGGTGCAGATGATGACAGCATCAATGTCTGATGCTGTTATGATTTCATCAGCTGTCCGGATAGAACAGCCATAAATATCTGCCATTGCGCGGGCGGCAGCTGGAACCGGATCGCTTATCGCTGCCAGTTCTGCATCACGGCTTTGTGCAATCGCGCGCGCATGAACCTGCCCGATACGTCCTGCGCCAAGAATTCCTAATCTTTTTGCCATCGTCTTACTTTCTCCTGCCTAGACCCAGCCGCCATCAACAATAAAGCTCTGGTTTGAGCACGCTGACGCTTCATCAGATGCCATGAACAGAACAAATTTTGCGATATCATCCGGCACCAGCCTGCGTTTCACGCATTGGCGTTCCATTAATTCTTTTTCACTTTCAGGTGTCAGCCACATCTCAACTTGACGTTCTGTCATAATCCAGCCCGGAACCACGGTATTCACCCGAATATTATGTGGGCCAAGGTCGCGTGCCAACCCGCGGGTTAGTCCCTGAACAGCCGATTTTGCTGTTGTATAGCAGGGCATACCGCCTTGGCCTATCATCCAGCTTGTTGACCCCATATTGATAATCGACCCGCCACCAGCTTGCTTCATCAGCTCTGCGACAGCTTGGGCGGCAAAAAACTGATGTTTGATGTTTGTTGCAATCCGTTCATCCCAATATTCCGGTGTCACTGATTCAATAGAATGCCTGTCATCGCGGGCAGCATTATTTATCAGAATTGTTATCGGACCAAGCGCGCTGGCAACAGAGGCGATCGCAGCCCGCAAATCATCGATTTCACGCAAATCACAAAAAGCGAACAGAACATCACATCCCTCTTCTTTCAGCGAGGTAACCAGCGCCTCAGAGGCAGCCCGGTCATAATCAAGAAAAGCAACGCGCGCGCCTTGCGCCGCAAAATTACGAACAATCGAGGCGCCGATACCCGACCCTCCGCCCGATACCAAAACAACTTTGTCATTCAATGAAGGATACTGTGCCTGCTTTGTCATTAATTTCATCCTTTGTTTTGCAAAAAATTCATCATAACCTTTCTTTCACTATACGCCAGATTAAGGGGCGAGGTGAAACAAAGAATCCTGCGTGCTAGCCCTAGACAAACAGCATTAGCATCTGTCAGATAAATCAAAAAAGGCGTAAGCGCAAGAAGGAGACAGCAGCATGGCACAAGAGTATCGGATTGCGTTTCAGGTTCGTGACGAGCTTGGCGAAGGACCTGTGTTTGATGAAAGACGGAACCTGTTATTCTGGTGTGATATCAATAGCTGGAGCCTGCATATTGGCGATATTGCAACCGGCTCTGTCCGGAGCATTGGCTTTGGTGAACCTGTCTCAGCTGTGTTTCTAACAGAGGGGTCAGACATTCTGATCGCTGCCGCACGTGGTCTTATCTCATTCAGCCCTGAGACAGGCATCCGCACGCCGCTCATCGATATCGAATCTGGCAATGCCCTAACGCGGGCAAATGATAGCCGTGTTGCACCTGGTAATGCTATCTGGTTCGGGACAATGGGCCGCAAGCTAGAGGCAGATTTCGGCGCTTATTATCATCTGGCATTTCCCAGCATGAGCGCAAGCGACCTGTTCCGGCCAATCACAATTCCAAATGCTACCTGCTTTTCACCGGATGGCAAACAGGCCTATTTCTGCGATACATCACGCCAGCAAATTCTGACCTGCATGATTGATGAAGATACTGGCTTGCCAGCATCACCGCCTGAAATTTTTGTTGATTTATCAGCAGATGGGCTCAATCCCGACGGGGCGGTTATTGATAGTGCTGGCCGGCTCTGGAATGCACAATGGGGCGCAGGGCGTGTTGCATGCTATGATAGTAAGGGTCGTTTTGTTGATGCGATTAAGCTACCTGCCTCACAACTCACCTGTCCCTGTTTCGGAGGCGCCGACTTCAAGACGCTGTATGTAACATCTGCATCAGAAGGCATCTCTGCTGGGGCAGAGCCGCTTGCTGGCGCTGTATTTGCGATTGAGATGGATATCCCGGGCCTAGCCGAACGCCGCATCACACTTTAGGTATGTCACGCCTTATCTAGCATCCAGTCATCGGGATTAATATCAAGAAAAGCTTCGATAGCAGCTGTTGCAATCACTGATGTGGTGCCATTTTCGGCATCATGGACATCAAGCCCGCCAAAAACGACTGTTACAGAGGCATTTCCACGTGGCAACTCAGCTGCGATAATGTCCTTATCTACCTTGTCTGGCTGTTGCACTGCGATGGTGACTTTCACATTCATATCTTCATGTGATAGCCCAAGCGATCTGAACAGCGTCAGCGAGCTATGATGGATTGCATCCTGAACAGCCCGTCTGCCGGCTTTGGTATAATCCTGCCCATACAAATCATTACCTGTTCCCATTTCAAGGATAAGCCGTTTCATGATGTGGCTCCTTTATCTGAAGCTGTCATTGCGAATGAAACGACAACTGCTGCATTGGCGATAACCGTCACACCCGTACCATCTGGCTTTTCGATATCAAGCCCGCCTTTGACCGCCCGCACCGCGCCTTGCCCATAAGGCAGAACAGCCGCAACTTTTTCAATATCCACCTGTTCTGGTTTCTGCACACCAATTTCCACATCAACGATCATCGCTGACTTTGGAAACCCGAATGCTTCGGCCATACTAAGTGAATTATGCCAGAGCGCATCTGATAATGCCCGTATGCCTGCTTGGGTATAATCTTGCTTGCGCAAGGAGGTTCCCATGCCAATTTCGAGTGCTACACGTTTTTTCGCCATAACCTATTCGTCCTTGTTAAATGCCCGCTGCTGGGATGCCTGATAAAGGTTAGCCTGCTGCGAGCGCTTCTGCACAGATATAGCCAGATGACCATGCCCATTGAAAGTTATAACCGCCAAGATGGCCAGTTACATCCACCACCTCGCCGATAAAATATAGCCCCTTATGACCGCGTGCCTGCATTGTACGGGCATCAAGCGCGTCTGTATCTACCCCGCCAAGTGTTACTTCAGCTGTTCTATATCCTTCGGTACCTGACGGGCTAATATGCCAGTCATTAATCAGATCGCCAAGAGCAGCAAGCTGCTTGTCAGCACAATCTGCTAATCGGCCCTCCATCTGAGCCGATTCCAGAATATCTGCTGCCAGCCTTTTGGGCAAAACTTGTGATAATGTTGCATGAAGCGTCTGCTTGGGATGCTGCTTTTTATCTGCTTTCAGACTATCGCCAAGCTTATGCTCCGGCACCAGATTAACAGCCACTTGCTCACCCTCGCGCCAATAGGATGAAATCTGAAGGATGGACGGGCCACTCAAACCGCGATGGGTGAACAGCATGCCTTCTTCAAACACTGTTTTTCCCGCAGACACACATGCATCTACTGATAGCCCAGAGAGCGCGGCACAACGCTGTTTCATCTCATCGGTAAAGGTAAGCGGTACAAGGCCTGCGCGTTGCGGCACAAGCGCAAGACCAAATTGCCGTGCGATATCATAACCAAACCCGGTAGCACCAATTTTTGGAATAGACAGGCCACCTGTTGCAATCACCAGTGATGTGCCAGAGACATTACCGCTCTCAGTTGATAGCTCATATATGCCATCAGTTACCCTAACCTCAGTGACAGCGCAGCCCTTGCGGATCGTAACGCCAGCCCGCTGACAATTCTCAACAAGCATATCAATGATATCTTGGGCTGAGCTATCACAGAAAAGCTGACCTAATTTTTTCTCATGGAAGGGGATGTTATGTTGTCTCACAAGATCGATAAAATCAGCGGCTGTATAACGGGCAAGCGCTGATTTTACGAAATGCGGATTGTGGCACAAAAAGGCCTCAGCCCGGGTATGGATGTTGGTAAAATTACATCTCCCCCCGCCTGAAATACGGATTTTTTCAGCTATCTTTCGGGCATGATCTATCAACAGGACAGATAGGCCGCGCTGGCCTGCCTGAAACGCACACATCAAACCAGCAGCGCCGGCTCCGACAATAACCACATCAAATTGCTGTGACAAAAACCCCTACCCTTATCAGAATGACCGATATCTTTCCTGCTATGAGGCAATATCCCTGCCTGCTACAGAGCAGCAGACGGAACAGCAACCCCCAGCTCATCAGAAATCAGAACTAGCTGGTCACGAATGGTCTCATCAAGGTTAATGCCATGTTCTGCAACATGTGCCCGGCGGCGGCGTTCAGGATCGCCCGGAATCACGACAGCCTGCCCCTCAACCCGTGGCTCTGCGTCACGAATGGAAGCAATAAAAGCGTCTATTTCAGCTACCATCGCGCTGTCTGTATCAAATTTTTTCGGGTCTAGAACAATCGACAGCATCCCATTACAGAATTTCCGCTCTATGGCATTTGTCCCAGCGCCCGTGAGCGCGCCAGCCAGAAGCTCACAAGCAAGGCCAAGACCAGAGCCTTTATGATCGCCAAATGTCTGAATAGCGCCCTCACCGCCGCGCGGGTTTGGAATTTGGCTATCAGCAGACGGGCCATAAATCGTGCGCGGGTTATCTGAATCCTGTCCGTTCTCATCAACCATCGCATCAGATGGTAATGTGCTGCCGGTTTTTTGGCTTACCAGAATTTTGCCTTCGGCAACACGGCTGGTTGCAAAATCCAGAATATAATGATCTGTGCTGCCATCAGCATTATAATGCGGCACACCAATGGCCACTGGCGCTGTAGAAATGCGGGATTGTTTGGCACCGAACGGGGCAACAATGCAACTCCCGGCAACCGTGACAAAATGGATAGAGATCAGATTTTTATCAGCAAGCTCTTCTGCCCAGCCGCCAATCCTGCCAAGATGGCCTGCATTACGAAGCCCAATAAGCGCAAGACCATGTTCTGCTGTAAGCTCAACAGCCTTATCAACAATCTGATGCCCTAGCACCTGACCAAAACTATATTGACCATCAACCAGCAAAAGCGGGCCCTGCTGCATCAACGTTACAGCTTCGCAGACAGGCCGCACATCGCCCTGTTTGATATAATCAATATAGCGTGGTACCCGCGCAATACCGTGGCTTGCATGGCCAGAAGCATCAGCATCCACAAGATGCGTGCCGATCATGACAGCTTCTTCTTCTGGACACCCAGCTACTGTAAAAATTGACTTAAGCCAGTCTGTCATTTCCTGCTGATCAATATTCATCTGTACACTCTCCTACCTAACAGTCTATAGACCGAGCTTATCGGCTAAATCATTGAAATCTTGGGCCACAAATTCCCAGTCTTGTTCTGCGTGTAAATCCTTGGTTTGGCCGACGCCATGTTCAGTCGGGCGACAAACAAACGCTGTTTTCATGCCTGCTGCGCGCGCTTCAACCAAATCATCATTATGGGCTGCAACCATCATACAGTTTTCTGTTGCAAGGCCAAGGGCAGTACAGGCGTTAAGATAGGCTTTTGGTTGCGGCTTATAATGGCCAACAACCTCAGCCCCCAGAACAACATCCCATGGCAAGTTGGCATATTTCGCCATATTCACAATCAGGGCAATATTACCGTTTGACTGTGATCCCAGAATAAATTTTTGCTTCAGGCGCAACATCCCCTCACTGCTATCTGGCCAGCCGGGCAATCGGTGCCAAGCAGTGACCAGAAAATCCTCATCTTCAGCACTAAGCGCGCCTAACCCAAAATCAGTTGCAACCTTTTTTAAATTTTCACGATGCAGCACATCTAAAATCGTAAAGCTGCGTCGCCCTGAGCGGACTTCTTCCATGGCAGGTTGATATTCTGCACGCCAGCTATCAGCAAATGCTGCTGGGTCAAGTGAAACACCCTTTTGGTCTGCGATAATTGCGACATCGCGCGAGATACCTTCGCGCCAATTTACAACAGTTCCAAATACATCAAATAATAACGCTGTGACCGCACTCATGCACATTTCCCCATCAGTTTGTTTTATGCTGTTCTATGTTAAACAGATTGACGAGTGATTGCTTGCATGAAAAGTTAAAAAATAGTTTTACGCCTTCATCTTAGTTAGGAAGCCCCCCTCACCTTAGTTAGGAAGTTCAATGTCTCAACAACGTGTCTATGGCCCAAATGGCCTTACAACTTCTCCTCTGTGTTTTGGCACCATGCAGTTTGGCGGCCGTGCCAGCGAAGCACAATCTGCTGAGATGTATGCTGCCTGCCGTGAAGCAGGTATCAATTTTTTCGACACAGCATGGGTTTATACAGAAGGGCGTTCAGAAGATATTCTGGGCAGGCTGATAGCACCGGAACGCGACGACATCATTCTTGTTACCAAAGCAGGCGCAGAAGGCGGCTGTAGCCCTAAAAATATCCGCTCACAGCTCGAACAAAGCCTGACCCGGATGAAGCTGGACTATACCGATATTTTCTTCCTGCACCGGTTCGATGATGATGTGCCATTAGAAGACACATATAAAGAAGTCCACGCCCTCAAGCAGGAAGGCAAGTTTCACCATCTAGGTGTATCAAACTATGCAGCATGGCAGATAATGAAGGCACAAGGCCTTGCCAAGGCGCATGGTTTTCCAGAGATCGAAATCCTGCAACCAATGTATAATCTTGTAAAGCGTCAGGCTGAAGTTGAAATCCTGCCAATGGCAGAAGCTGAAAATATTGGTGTTATCAGCTACAGCCCGCTTGGCGGCGGCCTGCTAACCGGTAAATATGCCAGCACTGCGCCATCAGATGAGGCTGGCCGGCTTGGCTGGGACCCCAAATATACAGCCCGATACGCTCAGGACTGGATGCATCAGGCGGCGGCTAACCTGCAACTCATTGGCAGCGAATTTGGCTATGATCCTATTGCACTGGCCGTTGCGTGGGTTGCAGCCCATAGCGGCATTACAGCACCGATTATCAGCGCCCGTACAGCCGACCAGCTACGCCCCTCACTTGGCGCTATGGACGTGAAGATGGATGACGCTCTTTATGCAGCTTTATCAGCACTTGTGCCAACACCGCCGCCTGCAACAGACCGGCTTGAAGAACAGTCTTGATAGGAGGTTATCTGCCCGCCACCCAAAGGGGGCGCGGCGGTGCATAAGAGATAATATCAGGAGAAAAAGGAGCCTAGCGTTAGCAGGCTAAGCAACCAAAAGGAGATATAATGGCCACATATCAGACAGAACAGCCGCCCGCCAGCTCCCCCACTGCGACTTTTCGCGATGATTATAAGCGTGATGGCTTTGCGTTTCCGGTGCCGGTGCTCAGCACAGCAGATGCCGCCAGCATGCGATATGACCTTGAACGTGCAGAAGAAGCTGTCGGTGATGATATCGACAGGCTAAAGCTACTCCGCGCTTATCCTGAGCGGCTTATTCCATCATTTTATGAGGTGCTGTTTCATCCTGCCATTCGCGATGCAGGACAGGCGGTGCTTGGGCCAGACCTTCTTGTATGGGGGTCCAACACCTTTATCAAAGAGCCGCACACAGATAAAATAGTCTCATGGCATCAGGACCTGACCTATTGGGGTCTTGATAATAATGAAGAGGTGACCTGCTGGCTTGCCCTGTCAGATGCCACAACAACAAGCGGCTGTATGCAATTTGTTGCCGGTAGTCATAATGAGATTATCCAGCCGCATCATGATAGCTTTGCAGAGAATAACTTGCTGTCACGGGGCCAGGAACTAGCGGTTGATGTTGACCCGGCCGATGCAACTGATATTGAACTACGCGCTGGTGAAGCCTCATTCCATCATGGCCATTTATATCATGCCTCTGGCCCGAATAGCAGTGATGATAGACGCATCGGTGTTGCCATCCGGCTGATTACGCCTGTGATGAAGCAACGCGGGGCAGAAAAGCTAACCGTTACAAAAATCTCAGGAACCGATAGCTTTGGTCATTTCAGTCACGGCCAGCCACCGCGCGGCTTTCTTGATGATGATGATTTTGCTGAGGCTCTTGCAGATAGAGAGCTGCGCAACAGCATTATGTTCGCCGGCGCCAAACAGTAACTAGATATAATTCGTACCCCTGTTGCACCCACGCTTGAAACATAGCTGGCTTGGTGGCAGTCTTATTGAGTAACGCATGATTTTAAGATTTGGTTTTTGATGAGAGTGGAGGTGGTCTTATGAGCCCGTCTGATGATACGCCGCAAACACAGCAGCCCCGAATGGCGGGCTGGCATTTTCATCCTGTTCTACCGCTGAAAATTTCGCCCTATTTCATCCTGCCAGTTCGGCTTACCGAAATGTTACGCTGGCTGGTGCGCTCATGGTTGCCGCTGACAGAGCGCCTGCTATTTCTTGGTCTGGCGATACTTAGCTGGGTCTATCTAACCCCTGCGCTAGAGCTATGCGTGACCATCAGCGCAAGCTGGATTGTGCCTATCTATCTTAAAAATCTGGGGCTAATGCTACTAATTGCAGGCGGGCTTCATTTATATCTCTATCGGTTTAAGGGGCAAGGCCGGTCGCTAAAATTCGATAATAGCATGGCAAATAAGGATGGCCGAAAATTCACCTTTGGCAATCAGGTGCGCGATAATATTTTCTGGTCCCTTGCGAGCGGTGTGACCGTCTGGACAGCGACCGAATGCACCTTGCTCTGGCTACATGCAAATGGTTATGCCGCATCGATGAGCTATGCTGATAATCCGCTCTGGTTTATTGGGTTATTTATGTTGGTGCCGGTCTGGAATAGTAGCTGGTTCTTTGTCATTCACCGCGCCTTGCACTGGCCGCCCCTATATAAGCTGGCGCATCATGTGCATCACCGCAATGTGTCTGTCGGGCCATGGTCTGGCAATGCAATGCATCCTATTGAGCATGTTATCTGGCTGTCTGGCGTGTTTATTTACGCGTTCATTTCCTGCAATCCGCTCCATATTATCTTCTCTCAGCACTTATCTATTCTGGGCGCTGTTGTGTCTCATAGCGGTTATGAAGGGCTGGTTATTGGTCAGAAGCGCAGAATGAAAATGGGCGATTTTTTCCATCAACTACATCATCGCTATTATGATTGTAATTATGGAACTGCCGAAGTGCCGCTCGATAAATGGCATGGCTCATTTCATGATGGTACAGCCGAAGGCGCAAAAGTTCTAAAACGCTAAAATAAAACAATGGCAGAAGGCTTTGCTTTCTGATTTTTGCGCTATATGACGTTATGTGGCTCCGCCAGTAAGGAGCGCTTTTTGCCTTTAAGGGAAATCCTATAATGACGATGCGCCCTGCCCTGAGCGAAGCCGAAATAAGCGATATCATTCAGATGGCGTTATCTGATCATGATAGCTTTGCTCAGATACAGATGCTTTATGGCCTGCCTGAAAAGGAGGTCAAAGCCCTGATGCGATCATCTCTGAAACGTGGTAGCTACCAAGCATGGCGCAAACGGGTCCGCCAATTCTCAGACCGTCGTGCCCATTATAAATAATACTCAGCTTTTCCCTGATAGCCGTTTTGCAAAGATATCTGCAAACACGTCAGTACCGCATGTGCCATTTAAATCGGGCGTGCGTGTTTCAGGCTGGCTTACCATATCAGCCATGACATCATCTATCATCTGAGCGGCCTGCCCGAAACAAGGCTCGCTCCTACGCACGCCAATCCAGCGCAGCAGCATTGCTGCCGAGCCAATAAGAGAGCATGGATTAGCTTTATTTTGACCGGCAAGTGACGGTGCTGAGCCATGCTGAGCTTGCGCTACTGCAAATTTCTCGCCCGCATTTAGCGATGCAGCAAGCCCAAGCCCGCCAGCAAGCTCCGATGCCTCATCAGACAGAATATCGCCAAACATATTAGTTGTGACAATCACATCAAAGGCACCTGCATCACGGATAAGAAGGGCTGCCATTGCATCAACAAGCTGTTCTTCATACTCAACATTCGGAAATTCAGCGCCAACATTTCGCACACACTCTAGAAACAGCCCATCTGAGACACGCAATACATTTGCTTTATGGACAGCTGTTACCTTACTGCGGCGCTGTGCGGCCAGCTCAAAGGCTGAGCGGGCAATCCGCAGTGATGCGTCGCGTGTTACTTTGCGAACCGATAATGCTAAATCATCTGTTGGCATAAACTCGCCCGGCCCAAGTGACATCGAACGGTCAGCATAAAACCCTTCGGTATTTTCGCGCACCACAATCAGGTCAACAGGGATGCCGCAAGGGGTTGCAACCCCCTCAAAAGATTTTGCCGGTCTGATATTAGCATAGAGGTCGAGCTGTTTACGCAAACTACCAGACGGGTTAATGCCGCCTTCAGCCACTGGCGGATAATCATTATGAGATACCGGACCAAGTATAATCCCATCGCAGGACCGCGCCATTTCCAGCACATTATCAGGAAAGGTGGTGCCGCTCTGTTGCAGCGCTGTTAACCCAATATCAGCATGCCTGATATCAACATCAAAGCCGCATCGAGCAGCAGCTGCTGTGATAATATGAATTGTGGCCTGCGTAATTTCAGGACCAATACCATCGCCGTCAAGGCAAAGAAGCTGAACAGAGGGGGGCTGATGATCTGACATGTAACCTCTTCAGGAAAGGGATAATGAACGCGCTCAAAGCTTAGCCGAGCCAGCTATTTTTATGCCCTTTTTTCAGCATAAAACAAAGAAAATGATATCTAAGTTGCCCCCATTACCTTTCTGGAAGGCATCATTCACCAAAATTCTGCCCAAAAAATAAAGCCTGTTAGGCAGACTTTTGATAAAACCCGCCAATCCATGGCTCATCTGTGCCTGCCATACCTCTTGATTTGCCATAAATTTTCTCATCTACAGCAAAGCCTGGCTTTATCAGGATGGAATCCAATTCATCCTCCTCATAATAGGCATAATGTCGCCCGAATTTATCACGCATTTCACCATCCCCGAGCTTGAGAGCAACAAATAACCAGCCATGCGGTTTTAAGGATGTATGAAGCGCAGAAATAAGGTGTGGGAATTCTGATTTAGGGGCATGGAGCAAGCTAAAATTAGCCCATACTCCATCATAGATATTGTTATCATCAAGCTCAGAAAACAGGGCAACAGAGGCATCAAGCTGATACAGCTCATTTGCCGTTCTGACCATTTCTGCTGACCCATCACGGCAGACAGGCAGCAGCCCTTCAGCCCGCATAGCGGCAGCCGAATCTCCAACCCCACAGCCAAAATCAAGAATAGTTGCGCCAGCCTTAAACCGGCTCATGAAAGATTTTAGCGTTTTGGTATTCGGAAGCTTATCAACCAATGCCCGATATTTTTCAACATTTTGGTTATAAACCTCAATTGTTTGTTTATCGCTCATATCGCGCCGCCTTTACGCACCTGTAATGGAACACCTATCACGCTATATCGGAAAGCGGATTATGCATAGCTTGAAAACTATTTTTACCCGATTATCTGCGTTGTCTTCATAACGCGCCAAATATCCTTATTTTCAAAAAATAACTCTGCTCAGTACCGATAATCTTATCGCGCCTATAACGCATAACTCTTTGCCGCCCGTCACGCATGATGATAGAACAGCGTTATGGATAAAAAACTACAAGAAATTCAGGAACAGGCCGCTTTTATGCAGGCAGAAATCGCGCAGATGAGCGAAGAGCTTTATGCTCAGCAGAAGGATATTACAGCCCTTCGTATGGAAATAGCAGTTCTTACCACCAAGTTACAGAGCACGCAGGAAAGCGGCATTCTCAGGCCAGATGAAGATGTACCGCCGCCGCATTATTAAGCCTTAATGTTCGGCGCATAGCCGCACGGGCACATTAGCGCATTGAAACGATATTAAGGGCTGTCATCCCATCGACAATATATTGCACAGATAAGGCTGCCAGAATAATAGCGGTAATACGCGAAAATACGTTGGTTACCCGCTGATCAATCAGGTTTTCAGCCAGAGAGGCTGCTGTTAGGATACATCCTGTCACAACCATCACAGCCAGCAAGGCTGCATATCCGGCCAGTGTCATCGCAAGGCCCTTATCAAAATCGGCAGACACGACCATCACCGACATAATAGCGGCAGGTCCTGCAAGAAGCGGGATCGCCAACGGAAAGATAGCCACATTTTCAGGCTCATCGTCACCTGCTTCACCAATCGGAGATGTTTCCTTCTTTTTACGGGCCTGGCGCTTGCTGTTCAGCATGTCCCATGCCACCAGAAACAGAATAAGCCCGCCAGCAATTTTAAAAGCAGGCTCCCCAATCCGCAAATAATGCAATACCCATGACCCACATGTCGCAAAGAACAGCATGATCATAGTTGCGACAATGGTTGCTTCTATGGCTGTGCGGGTTCTGGCTGCTTTGCCTAGATGAGATGTCACAGCAATAAAAATCGGCGCATTACCAATAGGGTCAACAACCACAAAATAAATAATGAAAGCGGTGATGAATGTTTCTATCACGAACGAACTCTTTTGGTCTTAAAAAGGGATGATATTTAGCGAATAATAGCCTACGCGCGCCATCGCATAAAGGCAATGCAGCAGGTATAACAGCGTTTTGTAGCTCTGATAGATAAAAAACCTGATTTGCGACTGCATTAATCGGGGGCATAATGCTAGCACAGGAAGGATAACCCTTTCATGCTAGTTATGAAAAAGGCAGACTATTGTTACAGTTATTCTGCTGTTATCTTTAACCGCGCCTTTGCCAGGAGAGTTCCATGTCGCTTATCATTGTGCTGAAATTTTTTCACTATATCGCATTATTTCTTGCTGGCGGCTTAGGCGTTGCAAATAGCTTGCTTGCAAAGGCGCATCAGAAGGCTGGCATGCCGCCTGCCCCGCCTGTCCAGAAGACAATGATGATGCTGGCACGTATTGGACTAATTGCAATACTCATTTTATGGGTGACGGGCATCGGGCTTGGCCATGCTATCTATGGTGGCTTTGACCTTGGCTGGGCTTTTCATATGAAATTATTCGGCGCTACTATATTGTTGCTGGTTATTTCATTTTTGAATTACCACCTTGCCTCTAGCGCTAAAAAGGCAGTCCCGCCTCATCCAACGGTGATGAAAATCGTTCCAATGATTACCCGTGGGGCTTTGGTTTTAGTGCTTGCCGGAATAGCGATTGTGACAACATCCCAGTAGCCCATCAGCATGTTACTGGTTACTCGACCGCTGGGAGATCTGGTCATGCTGGCGCTGAATTTTCCGAGGCCATTGGCTTTTAATGTAAGACAGCACTGCAATAATCTCTCTATCAGATAGCTGGTCTTCATAAGCTGGCATATTGTTGGGATAGGTATTTTTAATCATTGCCTCAATGCCATATTTGGTAACCGCGAAAAGATAGTCATCAGGATGGTGCCACGTATGACCAGTTTCATCATGCGGCGGTGCCGGCAACCTGCCATTTGCCATACGCGAGCGCCAGTTTGCCTGCCCTTGCAGAGCAGCGCCATGACAGGCAGCGCAATTCTGGACATAGACAGCGCCGCCGAGGCTGACTAATTCTGTATCGTTCGGCATGAGCTGAATACGGGCATTGCCAGCAGGAGCAGAGGTTATAAAATATGCTGCCACCACACTCAGTAAGGCGCCGCCCGCAACCAATAACATCATGGTAGTAGATAATTTTGCCATCCTAGTGACAGGCCTTTCCAAGTGCCTTCAGACGCCAGTAATTATAGGGAAGCGGCGCAATGAAGCCGGCAATAAGCATAGGGGGTATCACCCACCATGTCAGCATAGCGCCGCCAGTTAAAGCGACATCCGTAAGGTTCATTGCAAGTTCCATCGCAATCATTGAGATAAGAGACATCCCAACAGCTGTGCGGAACGCTAAGCCCAAAGCCATTTGACGGCTCAATATTACTGTTTCAAGCAGGATTGAGGTAAGCAGACCGTTCAGAATTGCCAGAGCCATAATTGCCCAGACAGGCCAGCCAATCCCCGAAAGCTGAAAAAAGGCAATGGTACCAAAATCGCCTATCGAACATCCCAACAAGCACCATAAGGTGTTGACTGACGCCCTGCGCCACGTATGCCGGCATTGCCATGTAAACGCACTATTTTGTGATAATGTTGCCATTTATATTATGCCGTTTGCCTGTTGCCACTTTAGAGGATAGAAATGAAGAGATACGGCCTCCCCTTGGGGGAGAGTAAAGGAGAAATGTGATGAATATCGGCAAAGCAGCACAGAAGGCCGGCCTATCCGTAAAAACAGTGCGATATTACGCAAATATCGGAATGGTCTCACCGCAGCGCAACACGCAGACATCTTATCGCGATTACGCAGATGATGATGTTGCCAAGCTCCATTTCATCGGCAAGGCACGCCGGTTTAATTTCAGCATCGAGGAATGCAAGGAATTGCTCTCGTTATATGAAGATAAAAACAGAACCAGTCAGGAAGTCAAAACCCTCACCCTTGCCAAGATAGCCGAAATTGATAGCAAGCTTACCGAGCTAACATCCCTAAAAGACCAGCTTCAGCTTCTTGCAAAGGGCTGTAAAGGTAATGACAGGCCGGACTGTCCTATTCTAGATGCGTTAAGCATAAAACCCTAAGATGAGCGGAGTGCTAACTGCCGCTTTTATGACGTGAGTTATGCGATAGCCGCGGAACATCGGAGCCTGTTAACTCGCAATGCGCTTCGAGCATTCCTGAAAAATCCTTTCCGCCAAACCCGCGTGCCCTAGCTGAACTAAAGGCTTCACGTGCGGCAGCAGCCATCGGCATTGGGACTTGTGCTGCGTTTGCAGCTTCCACAACAAGCGTTAAATCCTTATGCGCCAAATCGATGGTGAACCCCGGCTCACTATCATGATTAAGCACTTTGGCAGGCCATGCAATTTTCAGCTGTCCATTGGTAGCTGTCGTGCCATAGAGGACATCCAGTGTACTATCGAGATCAAGACCGAATTTGGCTGTAAGAGCAAGCGCTTCTGCATTCATCTGACAATAAGAAATTGCAAGGAAATTATTGACCAGCTTGGTGCGCGTGCCAGCGCCAGCAGGGCCGCAATGATAGATTTCACTGCCCATTACATTCAATAGCGGCAACACCCTATCAAAATCAGATACCTCGCCGCCAACCATAAACAGAGACTGGCCTGCATCAGCGTGCGATGCCAGCCTGCCAACAGGAGCATCAATAAACCCAATATTCTGCTTCAAACAGAGCGCCGCCATTTTATCAGATGTTTCGGGGCGGACCGTACTCATATCCATGATAGTAGCGCCTGCCTTGGCTGTGGATAGCACCCCGCCGGGTCCGGCAATGACAGCTTCAACAATTTCAGAATTTGGCAGCATAGTAATAATGATATCGCTTTGTGCCGCAACATCTGCGATCGATGCACAAAGATGCCCGCC
>DGJU01000068.1:30789-38670 GCA_002387605.1 Alphaproteobacteria bacterium UBA4588
CTGTGCCAGCAGAAAAGCTATCTTCCTACCCCTCATAATACCGTGTTTAAGTTAACGGTGCTTCGAAGCCCCCTGTCAATCAGATTGGAGCTCATCAGTTGACGCAAACATCGAGGTAAAGGGTGTAGGCGAGCGCTTCTCCCACCGGCCTTCGCCAAGAGCGCGGTGGAATAGCGCAATATCTAAATTGAATTGGTCAGGGTCTTCTAGGTTGATGAGATGGCCTGAGCGCGGATAGAGCTTGAGCGCTGCGTAAGGCATCTGGCGTTTCAGCCATAAACTGACATCCAGACAGGGCTCATCCTCATCACCAGCAAGGATTAGCACCGGCACCTCAAGCGCCTCAAGCTGATCTGCAAAATCATGTAAGCCCGGCCGTTTTGCCTGAACCTCGGCAAGTGTGTTTGCCGCCCCAATCGGGTCATGTTCTGCTAATTGGTCAAGAAACTCCTGCCAAGCAGGTTCATTCTTTGAGCGAAGCTGAATACGGTTCGGCGCCAAGGCCATCTCACGCGCCGGCATGGTGCCTGTGGCGCGGATATGGTCAGCACTGGCAATGGCATCTTCGATAAAGGCGGCGCGGAAGGGAGGATGCGCGCCAGCCCCAACACTTGCACAAACCGTAGACCGGATTCTATCTGGTACATGAAGGGTTACCATCAGAGCGATATAAGCCCCCATACTGAGCCCAATAAGGTCAACCTGTTGCAGCCCCAGATGGTCCATCAGCGCGATTGCATCATCACGATTATTCTCCCAGCTATAAGCGGCAGGATCCGCCGGCACATCAGACGGCAGATACCCCCGTGCAGATAGCACAATGCAGCGCCGCGGCGCGTCCGTCTGCTGGCTGAAGCCTGCGACTTGCTGTGCCCATGTGCGCGCATCACCGCCAAATTCATGTAGGAAAAGCAGTGCCGGCCCTTCACCCTCGTCAAGATAATGTAGCTTTACGCCCTGATGGCTGAAATATGGCATAATCACGTCCCCTCACTTTTGGTTTATTACCCAAGAGTGACTGTTATTTCTGAAAAAATCTAGTGATTATAGCCTGTGATAGGCGCGCTATTTTTAGGGGCCTATAAGCCGGATGATGCAAGCCGTTGGCGCAACTGAGACGCCGTGCCAACGATGCGCCCGGACCGGCTTATAACATCTACAGCATTCTGGGTAAGGCCAGCATTACCAATGGGTGAGTGGAAGGCAGCATCTTCTAGGCCAACACGCAAATGCCCGCCCCGCCGAAGACAGGCCTCATAAAGCGGTGTGATATCAGCGCGAAGCCCGGCAACCATCCAGAACGGATCAGAAGATATCCCCTCAAGAAGATCGCAATAACTCTCCATAAAGCGTGCCTCGGGGGGAAATCCAAAGGTAAATCCATCGGAGAACATAAAGCGATAAATCGGAGCCGGACAGTTCGGTATGGAACGGTAGAGCGCATCACCAAGCCGCATGAACCCAGCTTCATAAATCGCGTATGAGGGATGAAATTGGTAGCGTGCCGCTAGCTGTAATCCATATCTGATCTCAGCCACACTATTCTTGTAGATAAAGCCATTATCGCCTGCCTCAATATCATCAAAGCCGGCAATCATCGTTGTGCCGGGATCAATAACCGCCCATTCAAGAAGCCCTGTTTTGGCTAAGTCTTCAACAACTGCAAATCGCTCCTCAGCTGAATAGTCAGCCAGAGCATCTGGGGAGCCTGCAAGCGGCAAGGTTGGATAGACAATCACATCACATTCAGACCGGATGCCTTCAATCACTGCCTTATAAGCCTGAAAATCTTCAAATTGGCGAGATGTTGCAGGATCATAGACATGTAAATGGATAATCGACGCACCAATTTTAGCGCAGGCTATTCCCTCTTCGATAAGCGCCTCAACACTTATTGGCATTAAGGGCTGGCGGTGCTGTGACCATGGGCCATTCAACGCTGTTTCAAGGAATACCGGTTCCATTATATGAATAAGCCAGAAGCCCCTAACTGTTCTGTTTTAGGAACCTTAGCAAGGCATCCCAAGATTTAGCGTCAGCTATTTCGTCATAATCACGTGACCCCTCAACTGTAAAAGAGTGCCGCGCGCCGCCAAAAACCTGAGCGTCGTGAGGCACACCGTTTTCCTGCAATAAGGTTAGGACAGCAGCAAGGTCGTCCATACCGGATACGGGGTCGGCTGAGCCATGTAATAGCAACACAGGAGCCGGCGTATTTTTATAGTCCTGCTCAGCTGGCGTTTTTAATCCACCATGAAAACTAACAAACCCGTCAAGATCCATTCCTGCACGCGCCGCTTCCAGCACAGCTGCGCCGCCAAAACAATAGCCGATAATAAAGGATTTACCTGTCTCTAGACCACTAGATTTTCCAGCGCTTAACGCGGCTAATATACGGGCTCTGAATTCGTCTCTATCTTGATAAAGAGCGCCTGTTTCTCTTCTGTAATCATCGCGGCCTTCCAGCTTGGCATCAACACCGAACAAATCAACAGCAATAGCGTTATAGCCCTGCTCTGCCAGCATAGAAGCGCGCTTTATTTCGTAATCGGTGAGACCGTCCCAGTCATGAATAATATAAATTGTCCCCTTCGCATCGCCCTCGGCTTTTTGCATATGGGCTGAAAACATCTTATCGCCCAGCGTATAATCAAGGTGCGCTGCATGGCCATCTGCAGATGCAGTATGAATGACCGCTGTAGCTGATAAAACAGCTGAAATAACAACGGCACCGAATAAATGTGAAAAGGCTTTCATATGAGCTCCCATGGTCGGTGTGGTCTGGCACCGTTTGGTTATAGATAATGGAGTTTCAACCCCCTGATAGCTTTAGATAAGCTGCAGGTGAATGCAACGGCTTTTTCGTATCTTTAACCAAAATTTAATCAGTTGTGAAATATACTCATATCTCCGCCTGCTAGGAGGTGGATGCATCCATCAGGAGGGGATATGGCAACCGGTATTATCATAAAACATAAATATAGTGGAATGATGAAAAATGGTGCTTATGGGTTTAGCTGGACATACCTATTTTTTGGCTGGTTTGTGCCTATGTTTAGAGGTGAGCTTAGCGTTGCGGCGCTGCATTTTCTGTTCTGCTTCCTTACCTTTGGCTTAACACACCTGATTTTCAGCTTCATCTATAACAAGCAATATATGACGAGGATGTTACAAAATGAGTGGGAGCTCGCCGGAACAGATTTTGAAAACCGGTCAGCGCAAGCCGCGCTCGGCATGGCTGAACAGCTGCCGGTTTAATAAGGGGTTTGATATAACAACAAAACCACTGCCTAACATTATGGCCTATTAAGCTTCATGCCCCCAACAGCCTGGTCGACTGGCATAATTTCTATTGTCGCAATATTAACATGCGCCGGCGCGCTCAAAGCATAGAGAACAGCATCAGCAATATCTGTTGGGGTAAGCTCTTTAATGCCGGAATGGCCAAGCGCTTTTAAGCGCTCCTCATTACCTGTCGCTGCTTGAAAAAACCCTGTTGAGACTCTGCCGGGGCAGATTTCGGTTACCCTAATCGGCGTCCCGTGAAGCTCAGCGCGCAAATTCTGGCTGAATAGATGAATGGCTGATTTAGTCGCGCCATAAAGAGATGAGTAGAGCGTATGCAATCCCGCAACCGAGCCAATATTAACAATATGTCCACGTGCCTGCTCTTTCATACTGTCCAGAAGCGCTGCTGTTAATTTGATGGGCGAGGATACATTAATATCAATCGCTTCTTGAATTAGGCTCACATCAAGCCCATCCAGCCCGTCGATACCATGCCCAATACCAGCATTATTAATCAGAATATCAGGCTTAAATGACAGCATTTCCGGGATAATGGCTTTATCATCCCTGATATCAGCGCAGAGCGTATGACACCCAAACTCAGAGGCTAATTTTTTAAGCTGTTCTGTATTCCGCCCAAGTGCCAGAACCTCACGACCCGAATGGGTCAACGCTTTTGCAAGTTCAAAACCAATGCCGCTTGTCGCGCCTGTTATGACTGCTTTTGTTAACATGCTCATGGCACAGCTCCCTCAAACCTCAGATTCTGAAAAATATGTCAAAAAGGCTTTAACTTTATCATCCTACCTTTTATGACTGACATTACATCTCGCGGTGAAAAATCATAGCCCTTTATCAGCCTATGATATGGTCATTATAGGGCTAATGGCCTAACGCGTATTTTTGACAGTATTTTAAACACAGGATTAATCATGTCACTCACACTTTATCTCTCTGGTGAAATTCATTCTGATTGGCGTGAGCAAATCATTTCAGGCGCAGCTGGTATGGATGTCAGCTTCACCGGCCCTGTGACAGACCATGCCGCCAGCGATGATTGCGGTGTTGCTATTTTAGGGAATGAGCCGAATAAATTCTGGCATGATCATAAGGGCGCTAAGATCAATGCTATCCGGACACGCAAAGCCATTGCTGATGCAGATGTTGTTGTGGTTCGGTTTGGTGATCAATACAAACAGTGGAATGCTGCTTTTGATGCAGGTTACGCATCTGCTCTTGGCAAATCGCTTATTGTGATGCATGGCGCTGAGCATCAGCATGCTTTGAAAGAAGTTGATGCCGCTGCTTTGGCAGTGGTTGAAACCCCAGCCGAAATTGTACGCATATTACAATATGTTATTGACGGCACGCTTGGCTAACGGCGCTGTAGTAGGAGATATTATAGCGAAAGCTTAAAGCCTTCATGAGAGGGCTGGAAGCCTAGTGACTGATAAAATGCAACTGCTTTGGCACGCGTTTTATCTGACGTAAGCTGAACAAGGCCACAATTACGCGCCCGGCATTCCTCAACCGCCCAGCCTATCATTTCTGTGCCAAACCCTTTACTGCGATGCGTTGCGCTAATCCGCACAGCTTCTATCTGGCCGCGCCACATACCCTGCCGAGACAGGCCCGGGATAAAGCTAAGCTGAAGACAGCCAACAAGCGTATCATGATACTCAAATACAGCCAGAAGCTGGTTTTTATCAGCCTTAATGGCTGCAAAAGCTGTATGATAGTGAGCCGGTATAGGCGGCCCAATCTGTTCGCGTTGCTGACCAAGCACATCATCTGCAAGCAGATCAAGTATCGCTGGCAGGTCAGATTCCAGAGCAGGCCGCGCTTCTAGTTCATGCATTTTATTGTACTTTCAGTGGCGTGGATGGTGTTACCTCAGAGGCCCTGCGATAAGGCATAGTAGCATCCTTTATATCATCTCAAGAACAATCAATGAGAGGGCAATATAGCGCGCTGACTTTGCTATTGTTACAAGCAGCAGAAACGAGAAAATGGGTTCACGAAGCACGCCTGCAATGACAGTAATGGGGTCACCAATGAACGGCACCCAGCTTAACAATAATGAGTATCTTCCATATTTACGATAGAATTTTTCTGCTCTTTGCATTTGACTAGGCGTTGCCGGAAACCATTTTCTTTTCTGAAATCTGGTAGCATAAAACCCTACTACCCAATTCACCACTGAGCCTAGAACATTTCCCACTGTTGCAACCAGGATAAGCGCAAAAACTGTCTGCGGTGCTGATAGGATATAAAATGAAAGAACAGCTTCTGATTGCGCCGGAAGAAGGGTTGCAGC
Source organism: Alphaproteobacteria bacterium UBA4588 (assembly GCA_002387605.1). Classification (GTDB taxonomy): domain Bacteria; phylum Pseudomonadota; class Alphaproteobacteria; order Puniceispirillales; family Puniceispirillaceae; genus UBA4588. The sequence goes on from DGJU01000068.1 coordinate 36,395, forward strand.
CACGAAGGCGCTCAAAAATACAGCTAGATAGCTCACAGCTAACCTGTTTTTCCAAGCTTACGCATTAACCAGATATAATTGATGGTCATTATCAGGAAAATAATACCCGCTACGAGCTCTCCTACATCACCCATAATCCACCAACAGAAATATAACGCAGCCGCAGGAAAGAGAATGGATACCAGCATTCGTGCTATTTTAGTGATGTTCATCTGCATTTTGCTTTCATCTTGCGGGGCACTGAGGCGCTTATCTGTTTTCATGCCCAGTATCGCCAAACTCTATCACACTGTCACAGGTATCTCCTGCACAGCATTCAAAGATGTTGGATTTACAAATACTGCATTGCTCATGCCCATGAACAGCAACAACTACTAGTGGACTAGCGTGACAGCGCGGGCAGGATGGCTGTGTTGCGGATGGTGTGATATTTTCTATTTTCATAAGTCTTTTTTATCTTCTTTATCTTTTTTATTTTTTTTCTGCGGCAGTGGTTTAGCGGCACGCTGCACAATAAACATCACAAGCAGCACGCCAAATACATAAACAAAAATAGCCAATGGCGAGTCCAGTAATGCCTGATGCAAATCATCATTGGCACAGATAAAAGATTTTTTGAAATCAGATGCCGTCTCTGAGGCTGACATGACAGCACACGCCGTTTGATTATCCATTACCTCCCCTTCTCTCTCACGCTCATCTAATAGTTTGCTAAAATACTGCTACATGCAAGACTGAGACAATCATTATTACTCTTATATCGCCTCATGATGAAAGTATCACCGCTCTTTGGGGGTTGGCAAAATCAACGCCACCCATCAGAGTAACGATAGCTCTCATAATCTGAATGGGCGCTATAATATAAAATGGGGGCGAAAAAAAATGACTGAAAATGAGACACATGAAGGTGGCTGTGCCTGCGGGGCAGTAAGATACAGAACGACCGGCTATCCTGACATTCATGCTGTGTGTCATTGCCGATATTGTCAGCTTCGGACAGGGTCTGCCTTTGGTGTTGGCGCGTATTTCTCAGAAACAGATGTTGAAATACTGTCAGGCACGCTCACACAACATTCCTATCAGACACAGTCCGGAAACACGGTTTCAACGTCATTCTGCGTTACGTGCGGTACGACAACACATTGGCAAATCGACTCTGATTTTTTGCGGGGCAAAACTGCGATTGCAGTCGGCACCTTTGACCCGCCCTCCTTCTGGTTTGATATTGATCGGGAAATATTCACCCGAACCAAAGCAGACTTTGTTCACATTGATGCCGAAAATAAGTTTGAGACATCCGGAACCTATAAGCCTGTTAAAGAGGATGAAGTTCGGCAAACCCCCGCCTCAGACTAGGCTATCTTGCCTGATGCGGCTCACGACAGACGCGTAAAGGCGCCCTGCCTAGCCCTATTCATCCGCATAACCACCCAAAGGTGAAGACCAGCTTTGGTAACATTAGAAAAGAACTATCAATGGATATTTTCAGCACAATTACAGCCCTATTCAGCGGTGAGCGCGTATCACATACTGATACATTCATCCTCGCCATCCTAGCCTTGGCGCTCTATATCGGCATTCGCAAGATAGGAAAACGCATCAAAGATAACAAATAGGCGCGCATTTGCGTGCTGGGATGCTGGGGAGATGCTAGGGCGCAACATGTCCCGCTTCTTTTAGATGAGTAATAGGAGAGCTATCGGAACACTGTAGGGGTTTTGAGAAAACAGTGCTTAAGAAGCTGTCACATTTCGTATAATCAAGATCTGTGCAGAACAACTTCTCGAAAAAAGTAATAGCCTAATCGGCAGTTAGGCCGAACAGGTTCCTAAATTCAGAATCATGTTTCTTCTGGGTGAGCGCTACTTCCATCACACTTTTAATAAATATGAATACAATTTAACATTTTTTATTTGTTTTTATATATTACCTATAGTTTTATTTTGGTAAAAGTACTTCAACCTAAATTGAGGCATTTGATTGTTCTTTAATCGTCACATCAAACAAGGCAGAGAGCTCGGAAATGCAGGCCGCATAATGTTGATGCAAAGCCTTGAGAGTACCCAATATCGCGGTAGGTTCACTCTTCACCCTCCTGATGATTTTTTTGATAATCTTTATATAAGAGGTTTTCTGGACACCTGGATATCATTTCTAATATCTGTTGCATATGGCGGTGCAAACTGGTCAGAGAAAAAAAAGGGGCGCTGTAGCATAGAAGCCATGTTAACTATTGACCCATCGGGCAAGCTAAAACGGCATTTCGTTGCTTTAAT
>DGJU01000063.1 GCA_002387605.1 Alphaproteobacteria bacterium UBA4588
TTAAGCAGCAAGCGCTTGGGTGATATCAGCAATAATATCGTCCTTATGCTCGATACCGATAGCAAGTCTCACATAACCTGGTGTGACGCCTGCTGTGATTTGTTCTGCCTCGGAAAGCTGGGAATGTGTGGTTGATGCGGGATGTATTGCAAGACTGCGTGCATCCCCGATATTGGCGACATGATAAAGTAGTTTCAGATTATCAATGAATTTACGTCCTGCTTCGATGCCACCTTTCAGCTCAATGCCAATAATCGGTCCATAACCAGTAGTAAGATATTTATCAGCACGCTCTTTTTTCGCGCCGGTAAACAGGCTTGGATGGTTGACGCTCGCCACGGCATCATGCTGCTCAAGGAAGCCGGCAACAGCACTGGCATTTTCTTGATGGGCGCGGTAGCGCAGCGGCAGTGTTTCTAGGCCTTGAATGAGATGAAAAGCATTGGTCGGCGATAACGCAGCTCCAAGGTCTCGCAATAGTACAACCCGGGCACGAAGAGCATAAGCAATCGGTGCGCCCAGCGCTTCTGGTACAAGCGTGCTCCATATTGCGCCATGATAGCTAGGGTCGGGCGTATTAAATGTTGGATGCTGGCTAGCATGTTTCAGCCAGTCAAACTTGCCACTATCAATTATCACACCGCCAATGGTTGTGCCGTGCCCGCCGATATATTTGGTAACAGAATGAACAACAATAGTAGCGCCATGGTCAATCGGGCGGCAGGTAATCGGCGCTGTTGTATTATCAACGATAAGCGGTATGCCCAGCTCATTGCCAATCGCAGAAACTTCGGCAATCGGGAATAGCTCAAGCTTTGGATTTGGCAAAGTTTCGCCAAAAAAGGCGCGGGTATTTTCATCTGCTAACTTACGGAAGCTCTCAGGATCGGACGGGTCAGCAAACCGGACTTCAATACCAAGCCGTGCAAAGGTATTGCTGAACAGGTTCCAAGTACCGCCATAAAGATAGGGTGAGGAGACAATATTATCACCGGCAGCGCAAAGATTCTGGATAGAGATTGCAACAGCAGACGAGCCGGATGACACCGCTAAGGCTGCAATACCGCCTTCAAGAGCGGCAAGCCGTTCTTCAAGCACTGCCGTGGTCGGGTTCATAATGCGGGTATAGATATTGCCTAATTCTTTGAGGGCAAACAGATTGGCTGCGTGCGTCGTGTTATCAAACTGATAGCTTGTGGTTTGATAAATCGGCACAGCAACAGCATTTGTTGTAGGATCGCTCCGATAGCTACCAGCATGGAGAACGGCTGTTTCGGGATGTAAATACGACATGGGATAAAGGCTCCTGAAGAAAGGGATGTGCGCTACTCTTACGGCAAAGCTCAAAACAGGATCAAATAAAAAAGAATGGTTTTCTGAATATTTCTTTTATGTTAGTAAAAAACAGAAATTTGTACTCAAAATAAGGTAATTTAAAGAATGGATTCAATAGATCGCGCAATTCTTACCCTTCTTCAGGAAGCAGCTGGACTGCCAATAACTGATATTGCACGGCGTGTCGGCATATCAACAACACCCTGCTGGAACCGGATAAAGAAGATGGAAGAGCAGGGGGTGATTACCGGGAGAACGATAACACTTGACCGTGAACAAATTGGCTTGCCGATTGTTGTGTTTCTGTCGATTTCTGTCAGCACTCAGTCACCAGACTGGACGGCTCAGTTTGCGGATGCGGTAAATCAGTATCCCGAAATCACTGAGGTGCACCGGATTACCGGCACACAGTCCGACTATCTGATGAAGGTCGTAGCCTCTGATATTTCAGGCTATGATGCTTTTCAGCAGAAATTGATCAGCGATATTTCTTTCACCACCATGTCGTCTAGCGTGTCCTTGCAGGAAATCAAATATACAACAAAACTACCCCTCTCCCATTTGGCAGACGGGTAGTTCGTGATAAATTACCGCGCTAGAGACGCACCGGTTTAATGAGCATTAAATCCTGTGGAAAGCCCGCCACAGACATTCAAGCACTGGCCTGTAACATAGCCTGTAGCATCATTCAGCAGGAAGCTTGTTGCATTGGCAATATCATCTGGCTTGCCAACACGGCCAAGCGGCACAGAAGCTTCGATTTTGATACGCGCTGGACTGCCAACGGGCTGACCATGTTCAAACAGGTCGGTTGCAATCGGTCCAGGCGCAATGACATTTACGGTTACTTGATGCGGCGCTAATTCCAGTGCAAGCGTGCGACCAAGTCCTGTCACACCGGCTTTAGAAGCGCCATAAAGAACCCGGTTTTCTTTGCCAAGGGCAGCGCGCGAGCCAATCAGCACAACCCGTCCAAAGCCTTCTTCGCGCCAGATAGGCTGCATGAGCTGCGTCGTTTCCATAAGGCTCAGCAGATTAACCCGCATCAAACGGGCAAAATCATCTGCCTTCACATCTTCAAGCCGGCCATTAATGAGCACACCAGCATTGCCGACAAACCGGCAGGGGCGATGTTTTGTGATAATCTCTGAGAGGTGGGATATGGCGTCCGGGCCAGCAAGGTCAACGCCGTAATGTTGCCATGGCATAGCATCGCTTGCTTGCGAGGATAGGCCGATAACCTCATAGCCATCAGCTATGCAACGGCTGGCAATTGCATGACCAATACCGCGGCTTGCCCCTGTAACTAACACTGTGTTCTTAGCCATGATGTCCTCACTCTTCTCTCATATTTTCCTGATTTTTTGTCTCAGGTAATTGTTAATATAACTATTATCTAATGTTGTTGAGTGAAGCACGCTTCAGGCGCTTCATACAATCATTTAAATGTTAATTTATTATATTAATGAATAAACGAGGCGCGCGCAAAAAATACCGGAAAATTCTGGAAAATACCAAAAAATAAAAGTCTTATTACTTGCATAACCACACCTCTTACCGGCACTCTGACTTGTGAGGAAATCGGTTCTGGAAGACGTTAGATAATGGCTCTTGAAACAAATCTTAATTGTTATTGGTGGCAGGCAGCTCCGCCGCAGGCAGCGCCTGTGGCGCCGTGGCAGGATAAAACAGACATCGCCATTATTGGCGGTGGTTTCACAGGCCTATCAGCTGCACTTACTCTGGCTCGGGCAGGACGTAATGTTGTTGTTCTGGAAAAAGGGCTGATTGGTGAGGGCGCGTCTACGCGCAATGGCGGCATTACAAGTGGCAATATAAGATTATCTGCCGACCAGCTAAAACGCCGTTTTGGTGCTGAGCGGGCACAGGCTTTTTTTGATGAAGCTGTTGCTGCTAGAGCTGACCTTGACCGGTTTATTTCAGACGAAAAAATTGACTGTGATTATAAACCATGTGGCCGTCTTGTTGGGCTAACAGGGCAGTTTTCAGCAGATAAAATCACCCGTGATAATGACGCATTCGAAGCTCGTTACGGCATCAGGCCGCGCTTTATTGAAAAGGGTGAATTATCTGATTATTCAGGCTCTGCTGGCTATGATGGCGGCATTTTTCGCCCTGATATTGGCGGCATTCACCCTGCAAAACTCCTGCATGAGATGGCGCGGTTAGCACTCGCAGCTGGCGCGCGAATCTTCTCTGAAACGCCGGTATTATCGATAAAACGCCAAACCACAACATTCACGCTTGCGACAGATAAAGGGGTTGTAATCGCCGACCATGTTATCTCAGCAACAAATGCTTATACCGATAAAGCTCAGCCATGGCTGAAGCGGCGACTTGTTCCTGTAATTTCTGAAATGATTGCAACAGAAAAGTTAGGCGCTAATCAGGTGCAAGCCTTGATGCCAAAGCTTTCAATGTTTGGCGAATCCAAACAGCTTGGATATTACTACCGGCCCTCGCCTGATGGTGAACGGATATTGTTAGGGGGGCGGCGTATGCACAAAGATAGTGGGCAGGCAAAACAGCGACTGCATGATGGGCTTTCGGCTATTTTTCCAGAGCTAAAAGATGCCAAGATTGAGGCACATTGGCCCGGTTTTGTTGCCTTCCCTTTTGATCAGTTGCCGAAGCTTGCGGTGCATGACGGGATTATCTATCCCGCCGGATTTTGTGGGTCTGGGACAGTCTGGGCGCGCTGGCTGGGTCAAAAAGCTGCGATGATGATTTTAGGAAAAGAGTCAGAAACAGTCTTTGCTAATCTGGCTATGAATACTCTGCCGCTTTATACGGGGGACCCGTGGTTCCTGCCGCTTGCGATGACCTATTACAGGTTGCGTGATAGATTTTCTGTGAGCACAAAATAAGCGCTGATGCAGTGCTATCTAGGCGCTAAATCTTTGCGGAGAAAATGCTGCAAGTGAGGTGCGTGGTTGCTGTCCCATAACAAGGTCGGCAAGCGCTTCGCCAACCGCCGGCCCGAGCTGAAACCCATGCGCTGAAAACCCGAACCCATGCACTAACCCGTCCTGATTGCCGCGCCCAATGACAGGAAGGTTATCTGGCATATACCCCTCAATGCCCGACCAGCAGCGAATGATTTTCGCATGCGCAATATCGGGGAAAAGCTGTGCTGCCCGGTACATAGATGTAGCAAGCTCTGGTATCGATAGCCCTGCTTCATTTTGGTGAATATCTGCATCTGCCCTGACCCCGCCGCCAATCACAAACTGTCCTGTATCAAGTTGTTTCAGCGATAATGTATGCCCCAGAATGCCCATCACAGCGTTCAGTATCTGTGGCCGCCTTTCAGTTACCGCAAGCATGGGCGCATAAGCTGTGAGCGGCAGGTCAGGCTCGCCTGATTGACGGGCAAGGTCTGCTGCCCATGCCCCTGCACAATTAACCACAATATCTGCTTCAAAATCCCCTGCATTTGTATGTATTTGCCACATATTATTTTGGCGTTTCAGGCTCTCAACATGGCAATGCTCGGTAATAGTAGCGCCATTGCGTACTGCTGCGTCTGCAAAGCCGCGCACAATCCGCCATGGAATGGCCCAGCCATCGCCCTCGACCACCAGCCCACCAGATATTTCTCCACCAGCCATATTTTTGGCAGATATATTTCGGGCAAGGCAGGGAATTCTTTTTCGTATTTCTGTCTCATCTAGCCAGACTTCATGCTGAAAGCCTGCTTGCTGAAGTGCCTCGGCACGGGCCATGCCAGCTATATGTCCGGGCTCGTCAATAGCCACTTTTACATAAAAGCTTGGGTGAAACGCCATCGCCGCATCACCGATTTCATCGGATAGATGGTTCCAAATATCCATCGCAGCAAGACTGAGCGGAATTTCAGCCAGGTCACGTCCAAGCCGCCGCACGCCGCCAGCATTCACGCCTGAGGCATGGCGCGCGATATTATCTTTTTCCAGCAGGGTAACAGTCTGACCGCGCTTCGCCAGAAAATAGGCAGCCGCACAGCCTTGGATCCCGCCACCGATAATAATCACTCTGTCTTTATGATGTTGGGGTGTCATCTGCTAGCGCTGCGAGCTCCCCAACGGTTAGCGGGCGGATAGGCGGGCGTAGTCTATAATAACCAGTCTTATCGTCTGATTGGCTGTTATGGTCTGTTATCATTTTCTGGATTGTCAGGCCGCACATCCGCCCCTGACAGCGCCCCATGCCAGCGCGGCTGAAGCTCTTTAGCTGGTTAGGCCCAGACACACCCAATGTGATAGCCTTTGTGATGTCAGCCTTGGTAAGAGATTCGCAGCGACAAATTATGGCATTTTCATCATGAGGAACCAGCCACTCATCGGCAGGTTTAAAGGCATAATCAAGAAAAGGACGGATAGCCATCTTTTGGACTTGGCGCACCATCTGAAACACAGCATTAAGTGATGATGTGCCGCGCGCTTTGGCTGTTATGCGCATGGCGGCTATCTTGCCTGATGATATCGCGGCAGCTGCACCAGCAATGCCCATACCGTCGCCGGCAACAAAGATCTGCTGAACAGAGCTTTCACCGAAGATATCTGTTTTTGGATGCCAGCAAAGCTGGCGCGGACACCATCTATGCTCAAGCTCAGTTGCCATAGTAAGATTGATAGAAGGAACAACACCTTGATGAAGGAAGATATGCTCTGCCTCAAGCCGGTGCTGTTTGCCGCTAGCATCTGTGAAGCTGAGTGCCTCTGCTTGGCTGTCGCCTGAAATCGACACTGCTGTTGCGCCTGATATATAGTGGGTTTTACGGCGGATTTCAGACCGCCATTTTAATCCCTTAATCAGCATGCTTGGCTGAAGCAGTGCGGGCAGGGCCCAAAAATAATGAAGCAGTGACATCTTGCCGGGGGCTGTATCAATGACCGCTTTAATATCAAATCCAGCGTTCAGATACTGCCAGATCGTTAGATAAAATAGTGGCCCTGAGCCTACAAAAAGAGCGCCATCAACCCCGCTATGACTTGTTTTCAGCATCGTCTGGGCAGCCCCGATCGTCATCACACCGGGCAGGGTCCAACCGGTAATCGGCATCGGGCGTTCCATAGCGCCAGTTGCGATAAGAATAGCGCCAGCTTGGGCTCTATGCGCTTTACCTTTCTGGCTGAAAAAAACCTCTCGCTCTTTGGTAATTTGCCAGACGCGGCTTTCAGGCCATAAGCTTGCAGATGATCGCGTGAACTCATCTGCAAGCTTATGGCCTGACCAATAATCACTTCCCAGAAACTGAGCTTTGTTTTGTGCAGCTGCATTCTGCATGACATGGCGATAAACCTGACCGCCGCCAGCAGGCTGGTCATCAAGCACCAGAACCGTCATATCATTTTTTGAGGCATATATGGCAGCACTCATCCCTGCCGGACCTGCTCCGATAATAATAAGGTCGTAGTGTAGCGCTGCGTTCATGTGCGAGCTCCTGTCTGTTTGGTAACAGGCAAATATACCTTCATTCCCTCCTCGGCATAGAGCTGACACGCCTGCTCACTGCGTCCATCCTCGCACTCAACCATACAGTCAAAACACACGCCCATCATGCAGTATGGACCGCGGGCAGCCTTGTCAGGGGCTGAATGAACAGCTGTAATGCCCTGCTTTAGGAGGATTGCTGCAACGCTCTCCCCTGCGACTGCTTGGATGGCCTCATCATCAATATAGATGGTAATGCTGTTGTTCTGTGAAGTGCTAGGCCGGAACATGAAATCGCCTTTCTGAGAAGGGCTGTAATCCAATTCCAAGACAGCCCGCTTCGATATCACTAGCAAGATCAAAGCAATGGGCAGCTGCCAGCGTAACACCACTATGGCAGGTAATTGCATAGGCGCCCGGATGAGACGCAGACTGGTCATAGATAGGGTTGCCATCGGGTGACATAACGCGTAACGCCGCCCAACTACGGATAATATGTTGATTTTTTAAGGCGGGTAGCGTGCGCTGAGCGCGACTTGCAATCTGTGCGGTGACATCAGCAGAAGACGATATATCAAACCCGACTTCTTCTTTGCTGTCCCCTATCATGATGCTGCCCTCGGCTGTCTGGCGTAATTGTGTCATGGGAAGCTTGATAAGCTTGTCGGTTTTTTGGGTAACTAATATATGGCCCTTCTGGGGGCGTACGGGCTGTTCCAGACCAACCATCGGCGCAAGCGTGCGATTACCAAGTCCGGCAGCAAGAATTAGGCGCGGCGCATAAAACCGACCTTGTGTGCTCGTGACATCAAAAAGGCTCTGCTGATAGGTGATAGCACTCACCTTCGCATCAACAATCACGCTGCCCCCTTTTTTCAGCAGACAATCATGTAGGCTGCGTAAAAGATAAAGCGGGTTAACATGACCATCATGCGGGCACCAAGAGCCACCAACAACATCTGGCCCAAGGTCTGGCTGCATATCAAGCAACGCTTTGCGGTCCAGCATTTCATATGAAAAGCGGCCATTCTGGTGCGAGCGAAGCAGGTCCAGAGACTCTTTGCGGCTATCAAATTCGGCTTGGCTCAAACAGATATGCAAGCCGCCCTCCTGTTCAAGCCCCAGAGACTGGCCATTTTGTTCCTGCAATTCATCGCGTAATTCAGGCCATAATTCAGATGAGCGCATCGTCCAGTCAGCATAAGCCGAAAAACCAGTGCCTTTGCCCTGAACCCAGACAAGACCAAAATTCCCCCGCGCCGCCCGAAAATCTGTATCCGACGCATCAAGTACCAAACAGCTATGACCGCGGCGCACCAAACCATAAGCAGTGCTAAGGCCTATAAGGCCGCCTCCGACAATGATGGCATCATAATTCTGGGTCATTTGAACCTGTCTGTCCGATACGGCGTCAGGTCAATATCAGGCGTGGTGCCTGTCAGACAATCGGCAATGATGCGGCCAGTTGTGGGTGCTTGGCTCAAGCCAAAATGGCCATGGCCAAAAGCAGCAAATAAGCCATCAACACCATCTACCGGTCCGATGCAAGGCAGGCTATCTGGGAAGGTTGGTCTGCGGCCCATCCACGGTTCTGCCTGTTCGGTATTAATTGCCGGAAATAAATTTTTCAGCGCTTTTTTGAAGATAAAGGCACGGCGGTTATCTGCATCTGCTTCGATACCGGCAAATTCAGCTGTTCCGGCAATCCGAATGCCGGCCTGCATTTGGCTGGCAACACACATATGTTCAACATCCATCAGAGAATTATGAATGGTTACGCCTGGATTGCGACATAATAAATGGTATCCGCGCTCAGCTTCTAGGGGAAGCTTATAGCCAAATGGCCGAAGCAATGATGCTGACCAAACGCCGGCTGCCAGCACGATGTTATTGGCGCGAAAGTCACTATCCTGACATTCTACCAACCACCCGCCAGCCTCAGATTTGAGCGCTTTTGTTTCAGCCTGAATAAACTGCACACCATGGGCTTTTGCCTTTTCGGCAACTGCTTTGCCAAGGGCAGAAGGGTTCAGGGCACGGGCTTGCTCATGGATGAGAATAGCTGCCTGATACGCATCTGAAATATCTGGTTCGCGTTCTTTTAACGCGCCAGCAGAAATAAGACTTAGCGGCACATCTCTTTGCCGCCGCATCTTCCATCCAAAATGGTCTAGATTAGCCTGCTCTGCCTGTTTATAGGCAAATACATAGACAGAATCTTGGATAAGCTCCACTTCTGTTCTGTCAGACAACAAGGCGCGATAATGAGACGGTGAATTACGGCTTAAGGCCATCATCGCATCACCAATACCATCAACCTTATCCGCCTTGCCAGCGGCAAGAAACCGCAAAGCCCATGGCAAGAAAGAGGCTGCATATCCTTTGCGAATAAAAATCGGACCTTCAGGGTCAATAAGCCATTTTGGGATACGCCGCCATAAGCCGGGGACAGATTGCGGCACACAGCTCCACGGTGAGATTACACCGGCATTCCCGAAGCTGGCGCCCTCGCAAGGCGGCTGCCGATCAATGACAGTAACAGACAAGCCCCGTTCAGCAAGCTGAAGCGCAGAGCTTACGCCGATAATACCGGCTCCGATAATAATAACATCACTTTGTTTTTGTGATTTATGACTACCCATTATCCTGCTCGTATATCTCAATATCAGTTCGGTCATTGCCAACAGGCGGCGCAGACATTACCAGCAACCGCAACGGCATATCGCTCTGATTGGCAATCATATGAGCGCTGCCAGCAGCTATCATGACACAATCTGCTGACGCAAGACGTGCAACTCTGCCATCTATCGTGACCTGCGCTTCGCCACTTAGAATATAATAGCTTTGTGAGACCCTCTTATGCTTATGCAGTCTCTCAGAACAACCTGCTGCTATTTCCTCTTCCTTAACCTCAAAGGCATCACACTGCGCAAGTGGCCAGCCCCGACCGCCGTCTCCCCAGTGATAGGGGGAGGCTCGGCGGTGAGAAAAAATAGCTGCCATTACATCATGCCCTTACGTCTGATAGGTCTCTGCGCCGGTAGGCCCAAATCTGCCATGCCAGAACGGGCACAGCAAAGAACATGGCGTAAATCGTCGACTGAAATGATGGTGCCACAAGGAAAATACCAGCAAAGCCAAAGAGCAGGCGACTAGGCCCATTCATACTCACGAGGAAGTAACCGGCAACTGACGCTGAAAGTAAGAATACGCCAAGGCCACAGGTAATGACCGTATGGAAAAATTCCTGCCAGGTGAAATAATCATCCAGAACAATCAGCATCGCAGGCGAATAGACAAACACCATTGGAACAAGCAATTTGCCAATGCCGAGTGAAAAGGCAGACAGTCCTGTCTTGAACGGATTGGCGCCGGCTATTCCTGCTGCGGCATAAGCAGAGGCGCAGACGGGCGGGGTAATTTCTGAAATAACGCCATAGTAAAGAACGAACAGGTGGGATGCTAATGGTGGAATGCCAAGTTCAGCCAGAGCCGGCTGAGCCACAGTTGCCAGCATGACATAAAGGGCTGTTGTGGGAAGTCCTGCACCCATCAAAATACAGGTAACAGCGATCAGGATGAGTGAAATGAACAGTGTAAGCTCACTCAAGCTGAATTCGATGAAAGGAATATAGGAGAAAAACTCTAACAGTGATTCGCCCATACCAAGGGCGCTGTTGGTTACCATAAACCCGAGCCTGAAACCAAGGCCTGTAGCGTTTACAACGCCAACAACAATACCGATCGCAGCACAGACAGCACCAACCGAGAGCGCATATTTAACCCCTTGGGATGCCCCCGCCAGCAAATCACCAATACCAATCCGGTGGTTAGGATTAATAAACCCAACAATCAATATTGCCGTAATACCCCAGAACGCTGCCATATGTGGCGAGTATCCAGAAAATAAAACATAGACCAAAACAATAAGAGGAATGGCTGTCATCCATCCTTGCTTCAACACTGACCATAATTGAGGAATCTGATCTGCTGATAATCCCTTCAGCCCAAGCTTTTTGGCTTTGAAGTGAACAATGGACATGACGCCAATGTAATGCATGGCAGCAGGAATAGCGGCGGCTATCACGACTGTGCTATAGGGAATTTCAAGAAATTCAGCCAGTACGAAGGCAGCAGCGCCCATAATCGGCGGCGTAATTTGCCCGCCTGCGCTTGCAGCAGCTTCGACGCCGCCGGCAAAATGACCGGGATACCCGCTCTTTTTCATGTTTGGAATAGTGAGCGAGCCTGTTGAAACGGTATTTGCAATAGACGAGCCGGATATTGTGCCAAACAACGCAGATGAAACCACAGATACCTTTGCTAATCCTCCGGTATATCGGCCAGCTACCACGGTTGCGATATCAACAAAGAATTGCCCCAGCCCAATTCTTTGAGCCAGCACACCAAATAGAACAAAATGAAATACGACTGTTGAGACAATCCATAATGTTATTCCAAAGATACCAAGATCAGGGAAATACATATTATTCACAAACAGGGACCAGCTAAGCCCGGGATGTCTTAAAATCTGAATCGGGATATGGGGGCCTAGAACCGCATAGCCAATAAAAATTAGAATGATGATCGGCACGATTATGCCAATTGTCCGCCTGACCGCTTCGAGTAAAACAATGATGAGAAGCGTGCCGAAAACCACATCTACAGGAAGCGGAACACCCATCCGCAGAACCTGCTCTGGGATGAAATAGGTGAAGCCAAAAAAGTTAATCTCAAAGCCATACCACGTCACACCTACATAAAGTGACGCTGCAATCCCCATGATCATCAAGGCCCAGTCGTAAAACGGAACACCAAGGGGCGAGAATATACCTTTTCGCGGGGAATCCCAGTCATAACTAGATTTAAAGGCAGGAAAAGAAATAAAGATTAAGATGAGAACGCCGGAGATATGCGCGCCCATATGCCAGTAGTCAACAGGCACGCCAATGCCTGCTGTGACATAATGATAAATTGCAAAAATAACGCTAAAATAAAAGACAAATTTAGAAAGCCAGGGACTGATGGGACGGGTGCGCAATGAGTCATCATATTTGCTCTCGAGTGAGAGCGCCCGCTCAAGACTAAACTTTTCCATACTTATTATTCCTTAAAAAAATCGGCAAAAAAAGTGGGGCCGATCACGTGATCGGCCCCACTAGTTTACTTACATCAAGCCAGCTTCTTTGTAGAAGCGCTCAGCACCAGGGTGCAGAGGAATGAGCACGCCTTTCAGCGCAGTCGATGGCTGGATTGCTTTACCTTTTGGATGGCCTTTGTCCAAAAGCTTACGTGTATTATCGTTCCATAATGCCTTTGTGATCTCATAGATCAGGTCATCTGGCTGATCAACAGACGTGATTAATTGTCCGTTAACAGCAACTGTATTGACGTCATAGCCAATATTTTCATAGACACCTTTTTCGATCGTATCCTGAACATAATATGGAATGATTTCGTTGATGGCTTTCTGCTCAGCTGCTGAGAAGCTGTAAAGGTCGAAGCCTTTTGTAGAACCCAACTGAATCAAAGCTGAAAGAGGTGTTCCTGCAGCATAGAAGAACGCATCAATCTGACCATCAGCAAGCCGCTGGCCACTCTGGCCAACATTCAGCTCATACTCATCTGCTTTGATGTCATAATGCTTTAGAATCATGCGAACAGAAACTTGTGTGCCTGAGCCTGCAGCCGCAACACCAACTTTCATGCCGTTTAAATCCTTCAAGCTATTAAGCTTAGTGCCTTTTTTCAACACTAAGTGCATGCTCTCTGGGTATAGATTAGCAATCACCCGGATTTTGTCTTTTCTATTGCCAACAAACTTGCCTTCACCCTTGTAGCTTTGCACAACGGTCTGAGCGCCAGCCAAGCCTGCATCAAGTGAGCCTGCCTGAATAGCGTTAGCATTGAAAACTGATGCTGTTGTGGACACTGCAATCGCAACTAGTCCTGGAACACCACAGCTTCCGCCTTTATCACATGGGCGTGATCCTGGAGGGTTTGAAACAGCATTCGCGATCAATCCACCAATTGGGTAGTATGTTCCGCCTGTTCCGCCAGTACCAATTTTAAAAAATCTCATTTCCTGAGCAGATGCAACACCTGCAAAGGCAAAACTAGCCGCCATCACTGCGACGACTGATTTCATCCATCTTTTCATTTTTTCTTCCTCACATAGCTAAAATAAAACGTCTATGAAAATGAGAATTCTGGTTTCGGCGTGAGCCACCATGAAACCATTTCCTGCTGCTTTTTAACGATAGCACCTTATTGTTATTCTCATTTTTTCACGTCGAAGTGACGATTAGACCGGTGAAACACTATTTACTCAAGCAATAAAAACTGTTCAATGTATAAATAAAACCTATAGTGTGATTAGGTCTTTATTATTATCATCCGTTTATGTGGAAATGATATGCTCAAACTATGGCATCTGACTGTTATTAGAGAAGTCATAAAAACAGGGTCAATTTCAAAAGCAGCCTCTGAACTTGGCCGATCTCAGCCGGCATTGAGCCTTGTTATTTCGGATGCTGAGCGGCTGATCGGCTACAAGCTGTTTGAGCGGGCCCATGGACGGTTGCAGCCAGTACCTGAGGCTCATTTTTTTCTCGAACGATCCGAAGAAATCCTCGAAAAGATGAATGATCTTGAGCGTTTTATGCAGCATGATTCTAGTCACTTTTTTCAGATTCGGGTTGCTTGTATGCCTGTATTGTCGGAATTCTTCATGCCACAGAAAATCGCAGCATTTTCAAAACATAATTCTGATGTTAGATTTTTTATGCGTGCCCAAACATCATCTCGGGTACTGGAGAGCATAGCCTCTCAGCAATTTGATCTCGGGTTTGCCGAACAGCCTCAGCCATCCAATCTTTATACCACACGAAATTTTAAAATGGGTTCGGTGATAGCCTTGAGAGCTGACCATAAGCTGGCCTCGCATAGAATACTGACTGCAACAGATTTAAGTGGAGAGCCGTTTGTCACCTTTCTGCCGCATCACCATCTTACCAGAGGCCTTCAGGCAGCTTTTGATGAGGCAGGCGCTATGTTGAATATTCCATTTTCTTTGCAAAATGGCGTAGCCCAATATGCCATCGTTGAGAGTGGGCAGGCGGTTGGCTTTATGTCTTTGTTAAATGTCTGGCTGTATCAGCAAATCGGAAATCATCAGCATGATAAGGGCGGGTCGAAAATTGTCTTTCGGCCATTTGTGCCGATGATTCATCAAAACATAAGCCTTATCACGCCGCGTCATCGCACCTTATCGCAAATCAGCCAGCAATTTGCCAATGAGGTAGAGGTCTCAATAAATGATATCCTGCTGTCAACAAAACGTGATTTTCAGCTTGAGGATTCAGATTTTTCTAATTGAAGCATCAGAAGCTTCAGGATAAGGCGGCCCACCCCGATGAGTGATATCTGATTAACATCATTTTCAGGTGCCAGCTCGACAACATTCAGCCCCACAATATCACCCTTGCGCGCAAGGCCTTCAAATAGCTCTATAATATGCCACCAACTCAGCCCTCCAGGCGCAAGAGCAATGGTGCCAGGCATTACTGACGGGTCAAGGCCATCTACGTCGAGGCTCACAAAAAACCGACCTCCATTTGGCAAGCTGTCAATAACCTGCTGGATACCATGGGTGCAAATATCGCGTGCCGGATGGATATGGGCGCCCCAGTTGCGGGCATCATCAATATCCTCTTGCCGGGAGCTGCCGAATGAGCGGATTCCTATCTGATGAATTGCTGTGATGTGGGGGAGCTCTGAGGCGCGGCGCATCGGGCTTGAATATCCATCTTTCTCGCCATATCGCTCGTCACGCCAGTCAAGGTGGGCATCAATCTGAATCAGTGTAACATCGGATAAGCCGTCAAGGCCTCTTACGACTGGGTTGGTGATGCCGTCATCACCGCCAATAGAAACAGGCAGAATGCCTTTGCTAATAGCAAATCTAACGGCCTGCTCTGCTGCGATATAATGCTGTTCTACATCATCGGCAAAAAGCGGTATGTCCCCGCCATCTGCAATTGTTATTGCTGCTAGGGGCGCGCTAGGATCTCCGTCTGCCTCAATCGCATCAGTATCAATGACGATGCGCGACGAGGCCTTGCGTAATGCGGTGGGCGCTGTGGACTGATTGTTAGGAAACGCTGATGCTGCGTAAGGTTTGCCATGTGGTACACCAAAAATAACGGCCTGTGTCTCCAGCTCTTGCCAGTCTGTGACAAGCTGAAGATTGATGAAGCTGCCGGAGTGAGGGGCGGTGGTCTTTGGAATGCTGCTCATGATAGATGCCTTGTTGGTGTTTTGTGGTCTCTAGTGGCGTAATCTTGGGCTGGCCAGACAAGCTGATAGCCGGTCAATCAGCAAGCATTTTCTGCATATCAGTTTGATAGGCAAACAGACCAGCCGCGCCGCCTGTATGGACAAAAAGAACACGGCTGCCTTTGGCAATGGATTTGTCTTTTAGCATCTGAGGGATCGTTGCAAAGGATTTAGCGGTATAGACCGGGTCAAGGATATGCCCCTCATTATGGGCCATCATCTGAAGGGCTTGTTTGGCTATTGGGCCAAGCTGTCCATAGCCCGGCGCCAGAGCATCATCCCATAAATGGATATCATCCTCACTCAGAAAATCTGGGCAGCCAATAAGGGTGTTAAAAGAACCTGTAAGATGTCGAAGCCTGCTGGCTTGGGCGGCTTTAGGGCGCCGCACGCATGATCCGATAACACGCGCAGACGGGCAATAAATTTTCATTCCGGCCGCTAGTCCTAGATGTGTTGCGCCGCTCCCCGACCCCGTAATCACATAATCAAACGGGTCTGTTGTCTGTGATGTAATTTCAGCAGCGCCGCGAATATACCCGAGCGCGCCTAATGGCGGTTTGGACTCAGAAAGCGGAATAACATAGGGTGTTCGCCCTTGCGCGCGCAATTTTTCAGCCTCTGCATACAGAGTATCATCAGCCCCGTTTTCATCCTCTCCTTCAGGATAATAAAGAATGTCAGCGCCAAGGAGATGATTGAGAAGAACATTTCCTGACTGTTGATAAGTGGGATCTGATTTAGCAACTCGTTCTTCGAGCTGTACAATTGCCTTCATGCCAAAGCGAACAGCACAGGCTGCTGCCAGCCTTACAAAATTTGACTGAATGGCACCTGTGATAAGGATCGTATCAGCCTGCTTATCGCAAGCCGCGCCAAAATAATACTCAAGCTGGCGTGCTTTATTTCCCCCAAAACTTGGCCCCGCTACATCATCACGCTTCATCCATAAATCAATATCAAGATGTGATGACAGCGCATGCAGCTGAATAAGCGGTGTTTCGCAATCAAGGATCGTCTGACGCGGTATCGCAGAAATCGTATCGATGATGGCAGCGTTTTGATGGCTTAACATGGCTAGTCCTTCACAAAATCTCTTTGGGAAATAGAGGTCTTTTTTGCACGTTAGGCAGACGTCCCTGCTATGGGCAATAAGATACTAATAGCGTATCCAAGAATATTGTCATCCAGATAGCTTTCCTGCAAGGGGGCATATAGCATTCTGCCACGGCAATAGGGTGTTAAATCCTCTTAAACTAGAGTGTGGTGCGCTACCTAGTTTGGTTTCTATCAATATCATAATGAACATGATAGGATTGGATTATGGCATTTTTATCAGATAGTTCCAAAAATAGCGCAATGCTAAAAGCAATCATTTTTATGATTATTGGCGGTATTTCTATCACTGTGATGCAAGCATCGGTGAAGCTGTTAAGTGGGAGTATGCACCCCTTTGTCATAACGTTTTTCAGAGCCTTTCTGGTGCTTTTCATCCTTTTGCCGGCGCTGTTTTTTTATGGCAATAAGGTGTTTTCAACATCATCATTTAAACTGCAGGCGATTAGAGGGGCAATTGGCGGGGCTGGCATGCTGTGTGTTTTTACCGGCCTCAGCATGATTTCACTTGCCGAAGCAACCACACTTCTTTTTACCGTTCCGATTTTTGCAACATTGCTGTCTGTTGTGTTTTTATCAGAACGTGTCGGCATCAGGCGATGGAGCGCCATCATTGTTGGCTTCCTTGGTATATTGGTTGTGATGCGTCCGGAGGTTTCGTTTGGTATTGGTTATGCGTTACTGCTATGTGCTGCCATCAGCTGGTCAATTTCTATCCTCATTGCCAAAAAACTGACGGAAAAAGATAGCATTATTTCTATTACTTTTTGGCAAGCGACAGGCTGTGTTCCTATCGCTTTTTGTGCCTCTCTTTTAGTATGGGAATGGCCAAGCATTGAGCAGATTTTATGGCTGTTTGGGATAGCGGGGCTTGGCACTGTAGGGCATGCGCTTTTATATGCGTCTCTCAAGCTGGGGCGGGTGTCGTTTATTCTGCCGTTAGACTATATCAGGATTATTTGGTCGTCTGTGCTTGGGTTTGTGCTTTTTGGCTATCTGCCTACTCTCCAGCTTTATGCCGGAAGTATGATGATTATTGGCGCTGCGGCATTTATCAGCTACCGGGAAATGAAAATAGCAAAACCGCTGAGCGAAGAGCCAGCTATCTCAGACAAATAGGGGTGATGCTATCTGCCCCCGACCCCCATGCAATAACAGCCCTGCGGTAAACGTTATGGCGCATCGGCGCTGAGACTATCCAGACTGCCTGCTAAATCAGCGATAATATCATCACTATTCTCAATCCCAATAGAGACCCGTATCATGCCGTTATTTATGCCAGCCTGTTGTTTCTGCTGGTCATCTAATTGGCGATGAGTTGTGCTGGCGGGATGAATGATAAGGCTTCGTGTATCGCCAACATTAGCTAGATGCGATAGCAGATTACAATTCTCTACCAGCCTCTGGCCTGCTTCATAGCCGCCCTTAAGGGTGAAGGTAAAGACCGACCCTGCCCCTAGGGTGAGGTATTTCTGGGAGAGCTCAAAACAGGGGCTATCGTGAAACCCTGACCAGGAGACTGAGGCTATCTTTGGATGGGCGCGCAAGAATTCGGCTACTTTTTTTGCATTTTCATTATGCTGGCGCATCCGAAGGGGAAGTGTTTCCATGCCTGTTAAGGTGAGAAACGCATTCATCGGGGCCATTGTCGGGCCAAGGTCGCGCAAAACGCTGGCATGACAGAAGGTAATATAGCTGAGCGTGCCAAAGGTTTCTGCAAACCGAATGCCGTGATAGGCAGGATTAGGCTCTGTCAGGGCTGAGGACGTTCTGGCTTTGGCCCAGTCAAACTGGCCCATATCAACCACGGCTCCGCCAAGGGCATTGCCATGGCCAGACAGAAACTTTGTGGTTGAGTAAACAATAATATCGGCGCCGAAATCCCCTGGCTTGCACATTACAGGCGTTGCCATTGTATTATCGATAATAAGCGGAATACCGGCATTATGAGCAATATGCGCCAGAGCCTCAATATCAGAGACAATGCCGTCCGGGTTAGACAGGCTCTCAGCAAAAAGGGCAGTGACCTGTTGGTCTTCAACAGCACGTTCAACAGCGCCTAAATCGTGAATATCAACGAGTTCAGCATCCCATCCAAAACTTTTGAAGCTTTGGGTGAACTGGGTAATCGACCCGCCATAAAGATGCTTGCTTGCAATAATCTTGCGCCCCGGTGCCATTAAGGGATAGAGCGCTATCAGTTGAGCGGCATGACCTGATGCCACACAGCAGGCACCGATTGCGCCATCAAGTGAAGCAATTTTTTGTTCCAGAGCCGCTGTTGTTGGATTGGACAGACGGCCATAAACATTCCCCGGCTCTTGCAAGTCATAAAGGCTGGCGGCATGATCAGCATCATCAAAGGTAAAAGCGGCTGTCTGATAAAGCGGCGTGATGCGCGCGCCAGTTGCGCCATCGGGCCGCGTGCCGGCATGTACAGCAAGCGTTTCAAGATTATGAGATGTTACAAACCCGCCATTGCGTGCCGGGACTGGGGGCAATGATACTTTCTGGCGCCGTGCAGACAGAAGACCGGAGGCAAAACCACCATTTCCAAGCAGGCCAGATAAGCGTGAATGTTCAATCTTGGGGCATTTATTCATAATGACGGACAGGCCTGCATCCTGCGCAATTTTTTCTGCCGCGTGGCTTACCACCCCTATCTGGAGCCAAAGACATTTAGCGCCGATTGCAATGGCGTCACGGGCAATCTCTGGACAATCATCTGGCCGCCTGAAGACATCAACAATATCTACAGCAAATGGGATATCAGATAGCGAAGCAAAGACAGGCTCTCCTAATATTTCCTGACCGGCAAGACGGGGATTTATAGGCGCTATTCTATAGCCTTGCTTTTGAAGATATTTCATCACGTAAAAGGACGGACGCTTCCAGTCATCACTTGCCCCGACGACAGCGATTGTTTTTGCCTGTTCGAGAATTGTGACTATCTGCAATTCATGGTCGGTCATTTTCATCTACCTTAAAAAAAATCTGAACTTTGTCTATCACAGAAGCATCTTGGTTTGAACAGAGAGAAAGACGACGTCTTGCAATCATTTCTGTTAAATCAGGCTGTGGTTAGAATGTTTTTCTAAAAAGTGGCTCACTATCAGAATGATTCTTGCCAAAGCATCTCTCCGCTCATCCATATTAGCAAAAGCGAAGTATATAGTTTGGTTCATCGTAAGGCGTAGTTATGCGCCTTTCAGCTGGCCGAAATTATAATGGCATTTTAGCAAAGGTTATCATTCAATGACGCGCATCTCACCAGATAGTTTTTCAGCAGCACAAGATGATTTGGCACATTTTCTGAATAATCATCTTGTCCATTATGACGCGCGCAGAAATTATGATTTTGGGGCTCTGGACCGCAGCAATGTATCGGGCTTATCAAAATATATCTCGCACAGGGTTTTGTGTGAATATGACGTTGTGCGGCAGACCTTGAAACGCGCACCGTTGGCGGAGGTCGAGAAATTCGTTCAAGAAGTATTTTGGCGAATCTACTGGAAAGGCTGGCTCGAACACCGGCCGTCTGTCTGGCATGATTTTGTGCGGTTCGATGCTGATTGCTTTGCTCAGAAAGATTATAGAAACGCTGTTGAGGGGCGGACCGGCATTGCGTGTTTTGATGCCTGGGTAGCCGAATTGCAAGAGACCAATTATCTTCATAATCACACCAGAATGTGGTTCGCCAGTATCTGGATTTTTACCTTGGGATTACCATGGCAAGCTGGCGCGCGTTTTTTTCAAGAACATCTGCTGGATGGCGATGCAGCATCTAATACGTTGGGCTGGCGATGGGTCGCAGGCATCCAGACCAAAGGCAAACATTATCTCGCCAGAGCAAGCAATATCGAGCAATTTACAAAAGGTCGTTTCGGGCCCGATAGCCTGAATGAGACCGCTGCGCCGAGGGAAGAGAATATCATCCATGAGATGATACCATTTGATTACACAATGATAGGCAAGAAAGTCTTTAACACCCTCATTATATGCGATACAGACCTTCATCTGCCGGCTGGAACAGGGTCATATGCTGACTATGATAATGTTTTTATTCTCTGTCTTGATAATGCCCGGCGACAGCTTGGTGTGAGCCATAATGTTCTGACCTTTAAAAAAGGGCTGGTAGGGGATTTCCAAGCGCGATGTGACGGATCGGAAGTAATATCAGCAGATGATTTTGAAATATTTGCCTCACAGAATGACGGCGTTGATGTTATCTATCCCTCGATTGGCGATAATTTGGATTACCTAAAACGGATGCAGAATACGCATAATCTGACGGTTAATTTCCGGAAAAAACAGCAAGATTTATTTTGCTGGCAGTTTGCCCAGAAAGGGTTTTTTAATTTCAAACGGAATATCCCGCATATCATTGAGCATTTTAATCTGTAAGAATAGGTCTTGTTACATGGCGCCTTAGCAACAGCCTGTGATGTTTATTCTCTCTAGCCGGTTATAAAAGTATGAGACGTTTTTTTCCTATCCTCACAGCCGTGATGTTGCTCATATCTAGCCCGCCCAATGGCGCGGCGCAGGAGTGGCGTGGCCAGATGCCAGAGCTTGTCGGGCAGGGCATTCTAAGCGTGTTCTTTATGGATGTTTATCTCCTCAAGCTGTACTCGCAGGATGGTACATTTTCACTGAACCGCGATTTTGTGCTCGAATTTACCTATAAAAGGCCGGTATCAAAGGACGTCATTATTGATGCGTCACTGGATGAGATGAAAAAAGCTGGCGGCGTGGACGCGGCTCAACTGACAGCGTGGCGCGATAAGTTAGGCAAAGCCCTTATTGATATGGAAGCTGATGAAACGGCCTCTGTTATCTTCTCAGAAGAGGGCGTGATTACCTTTTTCTCGCCAAATAATCCTGCAGTCTCATTTCAGGATCCCGCGCTCAGAAACAGCTTTGCATCGATTTGGCTGGGAGATAAAACATCCCATCCATCGCTGAGAAAAAAACTCCTCGGCAAATAGGCAATGTCATGAGCGAAGCGTTTGTGGCGCTATGAGCTATTGGCTTAACTTATTATCATTGGTTAGGCCAGCAGACATACAACCCTTCTGGATTGCGCTCTCCTGAATAGCGTTTAGCTGGCCTTTTATGAGGGCAACCTGCTCTCTCATATCATCATTATCAATCAGAAATAATGTTGGCCAGAAAAACAGGCTTGCCGCAACAGCACCTGTATCATTGTTAGCAATTCTATCCTGTTGTTTGTTAACTGATTGGCCGTGCATGATAAGCCTATTATATTCCTGATTGAGTGTGTCACACTCATAATCCTTATACATCAAGGGCGAGATGTAGGAGGGCTGAATATTTGCAGCCTTATCAGCGCATCCCGCTAGAAGCACCACGCCCGATATAAAAACAGCATGTGTGATTGCATTGATGACAGTATGTTTCATTTGTTGTCTCTTTTTGGTTATGAGCCACCGCATAGCCATACTGTTCTTTGGCGCTACTACACCTGATAATTTTACATATCAGATATTTTTAAAAAGAGTCAAGCTATTGAAAAAATTGTATAAAATAAGAAAACACTAATATAGTGAACCCTATTTTTGGCCTGCACAGCTTATGCG
Organism: Alphaproteobacteria bacterium UBA4588; assembly: GCA_002387605.1. Lineage (GTDB taxonomy): Bacteria > Pseudomonadota > Alphaproteobacteria > Puniceispirillales > Puniceispirillaceae > UBA4588. The sequence goes on from DGJU01000063.1 coordinate 21,825, forward strand.
GCTAAGCCGGGCAGGCGCGCAGAGATAGCTCCCCCACTATTCCCGCTAGCGAGCACATCACTGTATCATAGATAAGATATCGACGTTAACGCACTAGGCGTCTCATCAGTCATATAATGGCAGAACAGCTTGTACCGAAGGCCGTGTTTTCATCAGGGCATCATGCGCTTTTAATTTTGGGTAATCATCTAATGAAACGCCATCTGGCCCCAGCCAGCGTGTTATGAGCGCAAGATAGGGATCGCACAGTGAATAGGTCTCGCCAAGAACATAGGGGCCTTTGAAATAATGGCTCTCTATCAAGCTCGCATAGCTTGCCATATTGCTTGCCACTTTTGCTGTCATATGGGCTTGGGCATCTTTATCATCAGCCCATCGTGATCCCCTATGCTTATGCGCATGGGCGACATGGACGGTTGAAGCAAGAAACATATTAAAGGCTTGCGCTTCGGCGAGGGCAAAGGGGTCTTGCGGCGCCAATTTTTTATCGGGATACATCTGCGCGATATAGAGCAGAATAGCAGGGTTCTCTGTTAAGATTCCATTGGGTGTTGCCAAAGCCGGCACCCTACCTTTGATATTAATGGCAAGAAACTCTGGTGAGGTTTGCTCGCCCGTATCAAAGTCTATGTGCTTCACTTCAAAATCAGCTTCAGCGTCATGAAGTAAAATATGCGGCGCATAAGCGCAGGATTTTTTACAATAATAAAGTGTTAGCATCTGGGTGGTCTCTTTTCTGTTATTTCTTGAATAAAATCAGCCTTATCAGACGCCACAACCCCCTAAACAGGATTGATCTCACAAAGGGGTTTTGCAAAAGACGGCGCGCATAAAGGCGCAGTTTTGGAAATAAGCCTATTGCAAACAATACCAGTGCGCCAGCCATTATGGATATGATGAGTATCTTTATCATTGCCCCAGAAGGCTCCTTGCTATCATCGGCCTATCATCGGCGTCTAGTAGTGCCGGCATTATCTCTGCCCCTTTTGCATGACCCAATGGGGGTGTGCGCGCAAGGTTAAAAAAACTGAAATAAACCTAAAATCATTTTGCGCTCGTATAGAGAGATAGAAAAAGGGAGACCACAATGCAAAAACAAATCGTTGGACTATGGCAGCTCGTAATGGACCATACTCATAATCCGTTAAAAAATATCCCAAATTTGCAAGCGCGACATATCATTCTTCAGCTTCTAGCATGGATGTGGTGCATTATCTTTGCAATGAGTATGGGCTCAATCACCGTGTTTGGTGTCTCTGCTGTAGCGCATGCCCTGCTTATTTCAGGCATCGTAATCACAGTTGCTACGTTTGAAGTTGCCAGAGCCCGGCCCAATAATTTTGTGAGTCTAGCAAGAGGCGTTAATGGCGAGCATGAATAATGCTTACGGCGCTATATAAGCAGGTCTAATGATAATCCTGCCCCGATGATGGGTTCCTGACCTTTCCGAAAAGAACACATCCCCCCCTTTTGAAGGACACTAAGCTATAATAATAGGTTTGGGATGCGGTGTTCTTGGGGTGGCTTTTGATGCCTTGGTAGAGGTTTTACTGTTGCCTCGTGGCGGGGATGCGGCAACAAAAAAATGCGCCACCATAAACCCTCTGCGTATTGACACATAAAAGATCCTTTTGGCACCATTAGCACAGTTTAGTGTTTTTGGAGCTCAGTCGTGATGTTAGATGCCTATGAGAATCCTGTTTCAACAACATCAACTAGTGCGTGCGACGCTTACAATAGGGGCGTTCATCGCTTCCTTGGTGCAGAGCCAAGCGTTGAAGAGTCTTTCCAATTAGCGATAGATGAGGACCCCAAATTTGCCTTAGCCCATATTGGTTTAGCCCGTGAAATGCAAATAAGAGGGCGTCCAGATGACGTAAGAACAAGTTTGGGTAACGCTCGTGAGCTCATCGAAAATCTTAGTGAAAGAGAGAAATCTCATATCCATATTTCAGCTTTTCTGCTTGAAGGCAAATCTGCACAAGCACGCGCGGCGGTGTATGAGCATGTAACGCATTGGCCAAAAGATGTTTTGATTGCGCAAATGTGTACAAGTGTTTTTGGGCTTATAGGATTTTCCGGCCTGCCGGGAAGAGAAGCAGAACAATTAGCTTTTGTCTCAGGTCTTGCATCACATTATGGAGATAATTGGTGGTTCCGTGCCCAACTGGCATTTGCTCAGTTAGAGGTTGGCCAATTAGAGACGGCTGCAGTTAACATCGAAGCCGCCCTTAACGGCAATCCAGACAGCGCCCATTCAAAACATGTACGAGCACATCTTTATTACGAGAATATGGAAGATGAAGAAGGTCTTCGTTATCTCGAACATCATTGGAAAAATTATGACCCTTCTGGCTCGCTATATAATCACATCTCTTGGCATGTTGGTTTATGGTCGCTCGAGACTGGCAATCTTGACCAGATGTGGCGCGTTCTGGACAGTGATATTAACCCCAAAAACAGTCAGGGCCCGCCCCTCAATATATTGACTGACTCAGCAGCCCTGCTTTTTAGAGCAGAACTAGCAGGTGTTGAGGTGCCGCCAGAACGGTGGCAAACGTTAAGCAGCTATGCTTTGGCTAAATTTGCAAAACCAGGGCTTGGCTTTGCAGATGTTCATGCTGCAATCATTCATACCCGAAGTGGGAATATAGAGGCCCTTAATACTATTATAGAAGGAGCACGGGGACCGGTAGCAGAGTTAACAAAAGCCCTTGCAGAAGGGTATCGGGAAATGGAGAATAGGAATTGGTCAAAAGCCGCTACTCTTTTTGCATCAACGATTCCAAGCCATGCCCGCCTCGGTGGCTCTAAAGCCCAGCGCGACCTAATAGATTTTTCGCTAGCAGCATGCCTAATCCGTGATGGAAGACGCGCGGAGGCACGCACAGCTCTGTCAATTACACGGCCAAAAGCAGTGCAGAAGGACTTGATAGCAGGAATTTAGATGCGAT
>DGJU01000005.1 GCA_002387605.1 Alphaproteobacteria bacterium UBA4588
AAACGGTTCTTTGGCGCGGCCCGTAATATTGAAGAGGGAGGTTCGCTAACAATTATTGCAACAGCTCTAATTGATACTGGCTCACGCATGGATGAAGTTATCTTTGAAGAATTTAAAGGTACGGGCAATAGTGAGGTCGTACTTGACAGAAAGCTGGCTGATAAGCGCGTCTTCCCATCAATTGACATTACCAAATCAGGTACACGTAAAGAAGAGCTGCTGGTTGATAAGGGCACATTATCGAAGATGTGGGTCCTGCGCCGTATTCTGATGCAGATGGGCCCGGTAGACGCGATGGAGTTTCTGTCTGATAAGATGCGTCACTCGAAGACGAATGATGATTTCTTCGAACAAATGAATAGCTAGCTATTCTGGGCTTCTAAATTAATAAGCCATTGTTTTCGCTTGATGTTATTGGGATCACGTGGGTTTGTTTTATCGCCCCCACTATAATTATCATACCCACCAGAACTCTGCACAATTCTGTGACAGGGTAAAATAATCGGTAGCAGGTTTTGCTGGCAGGCAAGACCTGCGGCGCGTGAAGCTTTTCTATTTCCCCATAATGCCGCGTAGTCAGCATAGCTTATTGTCTGGCCGTAGGGGATATCATTCATCACTTTCAGCCAGCGCTGAGCAGCGGATGAGCGTGATGAAAAATCAAGCGGGATGGTAAATTTGGTAAGTTGACCAGCAAGATAGTCGGATAATTGGGCGATTGTTTCACGTGAAACATCACTTTCTTGATCATCGGCAGCGCTAAAAGGCTGTTGTTGCCAGACAAGCTGGGCTACGCCGCGGGGTGAGCAAAGGGCTCTCATATAACCAAGCTCAGTTTTGATACTGCTGGACGCCTCAAATGGTCTTGTCTCGGATAATCTTGCGTGCTGAGTCATAATCCTTCCTCCTTGTGTGTCATAATCCTTATTCTTTGTGATAGAGTGTCAGTGATATAGTAGCCTAGCACCATTAACATTTTCATTGGCATTGATTAAATTATGCAGTCATCATCAACTATCTTCGCGATTGCCACACCTCCGGGACGTTCAGCTCTAGCGGTTATTCGGATAAGCGGACCGCAGGCGCACACAGCACCATCGCTATTTAGTGTTAAGATGGCGGGTGACCGCAGGGCATGCAGGGCATCTTTGAAGGCATCAGACGGCTCAGTGCTTGACGATGTAATCATTATATCGTTTTCAGCGCCAGCATCAGCGACGGGCGAGGATATAATTGAAATTCATTGTCATGGCTCGCAGGCAGTCATCTCTGAGATTCTTGATATACTTTCAGCAACGCCTGGTTTTTGTGTTGCGGTTGCAGGGGAATTTACGCGCCGCGGGCTTGAAAATGGTAAAATGGATATCACCCAAGCCGAAGGTCTTGCCGACCTGATAGATGCAGAAACGTCTCTTCAGCGCCGGCAAGCGGCAGCTCAAATGCAAGGCACACTCTCAAAGCCGGTTTTAGCATGGCGGCAGGATATTATCGAGTTATCTGCGTTGCTTGAGGCATTGATAGATTTCGCTGATGAAGAGTTGCCGCCTGAAACGGTGGCGCATATCACATCTAAACGGCAGTTATTGCTTGATAATCTGCGAGATGTTTTGGACCATGGTCGGCGCGGTGAGATTATCCGAAACGGCTTAACAGCAGCGCTGGTTGGTCCAGTAAATGCTGGGAAATCAACAGCCCTCAACCTGCTGACAGGCCGTTCAGTCGCTATTGTGTCCCACCACGCTGGAACGACACGGGATGTTCTGGAGACAAAAATTGATATCAGCGGTATTCCGCTTACCTTACTTGATACGGCCGGGGTGCGTGAGACGCGTGATGAGATAGAAGGCGAGGGAATACGCAGGGCCGAAGAGCGGGCGCGTGACGCTGATATTCTGATGATTATCGTTGATGGCAGTCGTGCAGGATGGTCCCAGACAGTCTCCGAGCTGGTACAATGGGCAGCAGGTGACTGCCTCATTATTGTCAATAAAGCAGATATGGGGCTCATCCCAGAAAATATATTAGAAAAACTACCAGAAAAACTATCAGGTAAGCACCTAGACCCCCATATCATCTATATCAGCCTACAGGAGCAGGATGCTGGCGCGAAGATTGAAGCCCAGCTAAGTGAAATGGTACCATCGCTTAATCTTGATGGTAGCTCTGCTCTGATAACACGAGCGCGTCACAGGGCAGCATTTACGGCGGCTTTTGGCCATCTAAGCGATAGTGTGCCGCTTAATATGGAGACAGAAAGCGAGCTTGTTGCCGAAGAGTTTCGCGCCGCCGCTGTAGCATTGGGCCGCATTACAGGTCATGTTGATGTTGAGGATGTGCTAGACCATGTTTTCAGCCGGTTTTGTATTGGGAAATAGGCAGCAGGTATCTAGCCTGTGTCTTTGACATTTCACGTGAAACAATTTAATCTTTCCTCCTTATCACAAGGGCTCCCCTTGGATTTTTGCAGTATTATAAGCCATGGCAACGCTGTTTTAGGGGCGGTTTGCTGAATATGGTTGGGATAAAGCATTATGGCGTCATTACGTAGCGCGCAAAACAGCTTTGATATTATCGTTATCGGCGGTGGTCACGCAGGAACCGAGGCGGCCTCTGCGGCATCGCGCATGGGGGCAAAAACAGCTCTCATTACAATGCGGGCTGATAAAATAGGCGAAATGTCCTGTAATCCAGCAATTGGCGGTTTGGGTAAAGGCCATCTGGTGCGCGAAATAGATGCGCTTGATGGCATTATGGCGCGCGCGATTGATGCGTCAGGCATTCAGTTTCGTATGCTGAATAAATCGCGAGGCCCTGCTGTTAGGGGGCCGCGGGCGCAAGCTGACAGGAAACTCTATCGTAATGCGGTTCAGGCTCTTTTGGGCGAAGAAGGTAATCTTACTATTATTGAAGCGGCGGTTGGCGATATCTTGCACGAAAATGGTCAGGTAACTGGCCTTGAGACTGAAACAGGGACGATATATTACTGCGGCGCCATTGTATTGACCACAGGAACGTTTCTTGGCGGTCTCATTCACTTAGGAACTGAGCGCACGCCTGCTGGGCGTGTTGGCGAAGCACCCTCAAATAAATTAGCCGCAAACTTGCGTTCACTCAATGTGCCAATTGGGCGTTTGAAAACGGGCACGCCTGCGCGCCTTGATAGTAGAACAATCGACTGGGCTCAGCTGGAAATGCAGCCGGCAGATGATGTACCAGTGCCATTTTCAAGCCTCACAGACAAAATCACCGTGCCTCAGATTTCTTGTGGCATCACACGCACAACTGAAAAGACCCATGCCATTATTGCCGAATCACTTCATTTATCGGCTGTTTATTCAGGGCAAATCGAAGGGCAGGGGCCGCGCTATTGCCCGTCTATTGAGGATAAAGTCTACCGATTTGCTGATAGGACATCACACCAAATATTTCTGGAGCCTGAGGGTCTAGACGATATCACTATTTATCCGAACGGTATCTCAACCAGCCTGCCGCGTGATGTTCAAGATAGGATGTTGGCAACAATTCCAGGGCTCGAGCGGGCAAAAATTCTCCAATATGGCTATGCTATTGAATATGATTTCATTGACCCGCGGGCGCTGCACCGTTCGCTAGAATTGCGGGCACTGTCAGGATTGTTTTTGGCAGGCCAGATAAATGGCACTACCGGCTATGAAGAGGCTGGGGCACAAGGCCTTATGGCTGGCGTGAATGCAGCCCTCAAAGCATCTGGCCGAGATGATATTTTTAGTCTTGATAGAGCAGATGCCTATATCGGGGTAATGATAGATGACCTTGTGACCAAGGGTGCACCAGAACCCTACCGGATGTTTACGTCGCGCGCTGAATACCGTCTGATGCTGCGGGCAGATAATGCTGACCAGCGGCTCACCGACAAAGCAATTGAGCTTGGGATAGCCTCATCTGAACGTGAGCGTCATTGGCATGATAAAAAACAACATTTGGCGATTGCCAAAAAACTACTATCGGAGCGTGCTGCGCCGCCGCGCGAGCTTGTAAAGCATGACCTACCTCTTGCCCGTGATGGCCATGCACGTACGCCAGCTGAGTTATTGTCTCTTGATGGGATAAAGCTAACACAGCTTGTGCCGCTATGGCCTGAGCTTGGCGATGTTCCGGAAAAAATCCATGAGCAGCTGGAAACAGATTGCCGTTATTCAGGGTATCTTGCCCGCCAGGAAGCGGATATCTCTGCAATGCGCCGTGATGAAGCGCTGATTATTCCGGCAAAATTGACCTTTTCTGATATTGGCGGCTTGTCAGCTGAGTCCCAAGACCTGCTGTTGCGGCATCGCCCCGCCACGATAGGGCAGGCAGGGCGTATACCTGGCATGACACCGGCCGCAATCGTTGCAGTATTGCGCCATATAAGACGGCAGGAAACAGACCAAACTGCCCGTGAACACTCGGCCTAGATATGGAGTCTGTGTGATGGGTCAGGAGCATAGTAGCGGGCGCGATGAGGCGCTTGACTATATCGCCAGCGTTTCAGATGTTTCACGTGAAACAATGGCAGGTAAATCAGTCAGTGATGCTCTGGACCGATATTCTCGGATTCTGATGAAATGGCAGACGAGCATTAACCTCGTATCCCGCAAGACGCTCGATACACTCTGGTCCCGCCATATTTTGGATAGCGCCCAGCTACTCGCGCATCTGCCAAGCTCACCCTGCCGAGTTATGGATATTGGGTCTGGCGCTGGCTTACCGGGGCTTATTCTGGCCATTACCACCCAGCATGAGGTACATTTGGTCGAATCAGACCAGCGCAAATGTGCTTTTCTGCGCGCTGCGGCCAGAGAAGTAGGGGTTGATGTTGTCATTCACAATGAACGCATTGAAGCTTTGCCAGATATCGAAGCAGATGTTATCACCGCACGTGCCCTTGCACCGCTTGATAAATTGCTAGACTTAACGCATCACCATCACCATGATAACCAGCAACTCTTGTTTTTGAAGGGTAAAACGGCAAAACAGGAATTGACCATCTTAGCATCTTGGCCGAGACTGAGCGCAGTCTTACACCCCAGCATTACGGATAGTGAAGCAACGCTTATTCACCTGTCTTCTAATGCATAATTAGCAGAGCAGAACATACGAAATTCGGGATTTACTGAATAATATTCATATATTACAGATATTTATCATTGGAGCTGTTCTGTGCCAAAGACCAAAATCATTTCAGTCGTTAATCAGAA
>DGJU01000065.1 GCA_002387605.1 Alphaproteobacteria bacterium UBA4588
GCAACCCAGCAGGCGCTGCTGACAGGCTCCGCAGATAGGCTATCACATTTGCACGGTCTGATGGTTTCTTCAGGCCAGCAAAATTCATTTTGGTGCCCTTCATATAAGCTTTCGGCTTATATAGAAACTGGTTGAGCGACTGATAATCCCAGACACCGCCGAACCCGGCAAGAACCTTAGAATAGGCAAAACCGTCTATCTTGCCCATATCAGCATTCACCACGTTCCAGAGAGCTGGTCCAACTTTATTTGCACCGCCCTCATCAAATACATGGCAGGCTGTGCATTTCTTTGCTGTCTTCTGACCAGCTGCAATATCAGCACCAGCTAGGAGCGCAAGAATTGGTTCAGGACCTGCCGGCGCAGCAACCTCTGATGAGGCACTTTCGACTTCTGTTACTTCGATAGGATAAGAATTCTGCGCAAGTTCATTGTGCGGTATCATGATTTCAGACAGCTTATAGCCGCCCATAGCAAGAAGAACCGCAAGCAAGAAAGCCGCTGCAAGTTTATTAAATTTTAAATCATCCATGTCTCATCCCCCGATGGATCAACCGCTGACATCATGGAAGTATTTGGCAGCAGCATAGACTAATCTTAAGACTATGCCGATTGTGATAGCGCAAATTGCCCCCCCTCTCAAGTCCCCTTGGTAATAGGCTTCCCGCCTTTTTCTTTGCGTGTTCCCTCAAATTATGAAAAAACCGTGTCATGATGACGAAAAGCACCGCACTTCCCATCCTTATTCCTGCCCGAATGAAGGCCTCACGGCTGCCGGGCAAGCCATTGGCTGACATTGCCGGAAAACCCATGATTATTCATGTGTGGGAGCGGGCGATGGCAGCTGATATAGGCCCTGTTATCGTGGCAACAGACGGTGAGGATATTGCTGCGGCAATCCGCGCCCAAGGCGGCATTGCGGTGATAACAGACCCCGATCTGCCGTCAGGGTCAGACCGTATCTATGAGGCATTATGCCACATCGATCCTGACGGCGTTTATGAAAGCGTTATCAATCTGCAAGGCGATTTACCGGAAATTGATGTCACGCTGCTTAAGATGCTGGCAGATATGCTCCGCCAGCCGGCATGGGATTTGGTAACACTTGCCTCAGAATGCAGTACTGAAGAGGCCCAGCTTGCCCAAATCGTCAAAGCTGTTATTGCATGGCAGCCAGAACAGCGACTTGGCTTTGCGGCAGGCACTGCACTTTATTTCAGCCGAGCAGCTATCCCTGATGGTCCAGCGCCCTTCTGGCATCATATTGGGCTTTATGGCTGGCGACGTGATGCCCTTGCGCGGTTTATCTCGCTGCCGCCCTCACCGCTGGAATTATCTGAAAAGCTAGAACAGCTTCGGGCGTTAGAGGACGGTATGAGTATTGGCGTCGGCAAAGCAGACCATGCACCGGGCGGCATTGATACCGAGGCTGATCTTATGGCGTGCCGCGCGCGGTTTGAAGCCGCCACAAAAACCAGCTAGAATGGCGAACAAGCTAAAATGAGTAAACAGAGACAATGACAAAAACAAATAACATTGCATTTCAAGGCGTGCTTGGCGCTTATTCTCATATGGCGTGTCAGGCGCATCGCCCGGACTTAACGCCGCTCCCATGCGCCTCATTTTCTGAGATGATTGCTGCGGTGCAGGATGGCGGTGCCGACTGTGCGATGGTTCCTGTTGAAAATTCGACTGCCGGCCGGGTTGCTGACATTCATCATCTTCTTCCTGAATCAGGGTTATTCATTATTTCTGAACATTACCAGCCGGTAGCTCATAAATTGCTGGGTATCAAGGGGGCACAGCTCTCTGATATTACCGAAGTTCATTCTCATGAACAGGGCTTAGCGCAATGCCGCCTGACGCTTCATAAAATGGGAATAAAACCTGTCATTCATTCAGATACAGCAGGGGCTGCCAAAGATATTGCAGCCCGCGGCGAGCGCCATGTTGGCGCCATCGCATCAGCGCTTGCTGGTGAGATTTACGGTCTTGATACAGTGCAGGACAGCATTACCGACAAGCTGACAAACACAACCCGTTTTCTTGTCATGTCGCGTGAACATACTGTGCCAAAAGAGATAACAGCCCCTGCAATGACAACGATAATTTTCGAGGTGCGCTCGGTGCCCGCTGTTCTGTATAAGGCGCTTGGCGGGTTTGCAACAAACGGCATCAACCTTACAAAGCTTGAATCCTACATGCTAGATGGCAGTATGAATGCAGCACGTTTTTATGTCGATTGCGAGGGTCATCCTGAAACAGCCTCAATGAAGCTGGCCCTTGAAGAATTGCAATTCTACTGCACAGATGGCGGCATACGCATTCTTGGCACATATCCAACAAACCGTTAATCGCGAGAAATCCACTCCCCCCTTGGCTAAAAAACTTGTATTTAGGCCAAAATAGACCCATATAAGTTCACGGGAGGCTGGATGGACGCTCTCTTATGCTTACCCTGGTCAGATCCGAAAGGAAGCAGCCACAGTATTTCTGAGCGGGTCGTCCAGTCTTTCATTTTTTGCGCTCTTTTCCGTGCGGCTGACAAAACCGTTTCCAGACAGCAAAACTGCGCTACCTACAGACTGGTCACAGTTATCAGAACAGGCTAGACTAGCGTCATGACTTCGCCAAATTCTCTACATTCTACACAGTCTGATGCTTATCGCGTCCTTGCGCGAAAATATCGCCCCGATAGCTTTGATAAGCTTATCGGTCAGGATGCGCTTGTCCGCACACTCTCAAATGCCATTACGCTTGGCCGTCTTGCGCATGCCTTTGTGCTAACAGGGGTGCGCGGTATTGGCAAAACATCAACCGCCCGTATTCTGGCCCGAGGGCTGAATTGTGAAGGGGCTGATGGCAATGGCGGTCCTACGCTTAGCCCATGCGGGGTTTGTGGCTCGTGTGATGCTATTGCAAGTGGCCGGCATGTTGATGTGCTGGAAATGGATGCTGCTAGTAATACAGGCGTTGATGATGTACGTGAAATCATTGACGGATCAGCCTACCGGCCAGTTTCCGCCCGATTTAAAATCTATATTATTGATGAAGTGCACATGCTGTCACGCAACGCCTTCAATGCTCTTCTTAAAACATTGGAAGAGCCCCCTGACGCGGTAAAATTCATCTTTGCCACAACTGAAATCCGCAAGGTGCCTGTTACAATTCTATCGCGGTGCCAACGGTTTGATTTGCGGCGCGTCCCGGCTGATATGTTAACAGACCATCTGGTCTCTATCGCCGAGGCTGAAAATATCACAGCAGAACGGGCAGCCCTTGCACAGATAGCGCGCGCCGCTGAAGGCTCAGTGCGTGATGCTCTCTCCTTGCTTGACCAAGCCGCTGCCCAAGGTGCAGATGCCATCAGTGAAAAGGCTGTTGTTGATATGCTTGGCCAAGCAGGTCAGGAACAAGTTGCAGCGCTGCTCTCAGCCTGCTTGGAGGGCCAGACACAAGCCGCACTCTCACTTTATGATGTAGCAGATAAGGGCGGCGCTGAGCCGGAAACTGTTATCTCTGACATGCTTGATATTATTCATCTTGCAAGCCTGACAGCGGCAGGTGCGCCGCCTGCCGACCCACCAGAAGCTGTTAAACATGCCCTTGATGAGCTTGCTAAAACAGGTATCGCCCGGCTTGGAAGAGCCTGGCAAGTTGTGCTGACAGGACATGGTGATGTACGGGCAGCCCCTAACCCGCGTGCTGCAGCTCACATGGTGCTCATCAAGCTTGCACATATCGCCCCGATGCCGACACCTGCTGAAATTCTGCGTAAACTGCCTCATAGTCAGCCGCAAACCCTATCACAGCCAGCCGCACCTGCCCATCCAGCACCTGCCGCGCAAGCTGACACTGCGTCAGCGGATGATAGCGAGCCTGAGCCTGCAGCACCTGCATCTCCGGCTCAGGCATCTCCGGCTCAGGCATCTCCTGAACATATTTCAGCTGTTCCTGTCCTGCTAGATAGCGCGCCGCCTGAGACGCCCGCGCTGCCCAGCACGCCTGAGAGGATAGCAGTTGAGACAGCCCCGCCTGCACCATCCGAGATGCCGCTCAGCATCCGCGATATTGCCAATCGGTGTGAGACAGAGGGCGAGCATATTCTGGCCGCCCGCATCCGCAAATATCTACGGCCTGTGCGCTTGCGTGCCGGAATACTGGAAGCTGAATTAGTCGCCGGATTGCCAGATGATGTTCAGGATACACTCCTTAGCACATTAGCCCGCCATCTCGGCCTCTGGACAGGCCAGCCATGGCTGGTCAGCCGCGCTTATGAAGGGGGCGGTAAAACCGTTCAGGAAGATGATGATGAGATGCAAGGGGAGGCGTTTAACGATGCCAGCAAAATTCCGCTGGTGAACGCTGTTCTATCGCAGTTTTCTGGTGCTGAAGTCACAAATATTATATCAACAGAAATCGTCCCGGACTCAGAAACCGGCATTATGTTTGAGGATGCAGAAAAATGATGAAAAATCTTGGCGGCATGATGAAAAAAGTGCAAGAGCTTCAAGGTAAGATGGAAGCGCTGCAAGAAGACATGGCTAACCGCAACTTTACAAGCTCAGTCGGCGGCGGCGCTGTGAGCGCGACTGTTACCGGTAAGGGTGTTGTCACGAACATGGTTATTTCTGCTGATGCCTGCTCATCCGGCGATACCGAATTATTGGCTGACCTTGTTATGCTGGCTGTGAATACCGCCAAATCTGATGCTGACAGAGCTCAGGAAGAGGCAATGAAGGAGGTCACAGGCGGCCTTCCCCTGCCACCCGGCATGAAATTACCATTCTAACGTGTGGGCACTCGCTGATGATAACCGACAATCCCCTAGAATCTCTTATTAAGCGCCTATCACGCCTGCCGGGACTTGGCCCTCGCTCGGCGCGGCGGGCAGCGCTGCATTTACTCAAAAATAAAGAAACATCCATGCTCCCTCTGGCTGAGGAGCTTGATCATGTTGCCCGCACGGTCAAGACATGTGTTGAATGCGGCAATCTGGATATGACAGATAAATGCCGGATTTGCCGGGATAGCCGGCGTGATGCAACGCGTATCTGTGTTGTAGAAGATGTTGCTGATTTATGGGCAATGGAGCGGGCTGGTATTTTTTCGGGTGTTTATCATGTGCTGGGCGGCACTCTCAGTGCTCTTGACGGACGGGGACCAAAAGAGCTGGGTATAGAGCGGCTGGCAGCGCGTGCTACCAAGAGTGAAGTGGGTGAAGTCATTCTGGCAACATCTGCAACAGTCGATGGTCAGACAACAGCTCATTATATCGGCGAGCGGCTTGAGCGAAGCGGCTTAGCAATTACCCGGCTTGCTCATGGTGTTCCGGTTGGCGGCGAGCTCAACTATCTGGATGACGGCACGCTTACCCAAGCAATGAAAGCACGGCGTCCGCTCTAGCGCGGCTCCGGCTCATCATCAAAGCCCCCACCAAGCAAATCCTGCGCTGGTCCAGACAAGCTCACATCCGGTGCATTATCATCCACATCGTAATCTTCAATACGCTGACCCCGGCGGGTAATTTTTCCTGTTGATGTCTGGATTTCCTGAATATCACGCTGTGCGAGCGTGAAATGCTGATCGAGCTTTTTCACCCTGTCTTCAAGACGTTTTACATCTGTGACAAGCACGCCGATTTCTTTCTGGATAACAGCCGTCTGTTCTTGCATACGGGCATCTCTTAGGATGGCTCTGACTGTATTTAATGTTGCCATCATAGTTGTTGGTGACACAATCCAGACCCGCGCTGCATAGGATTTTTCAACGATATCCAGCATATTTGCATGTAATTCTGCATAGACAGCTTCGGAGGGTAGGAACAAACAGGCAGAATCAGACGTCTCGCCAGCAATGATATATTTGTCCGAAATATCACGAACATGCCTTAATACATCCGCCCCAAGCTGTTTGCGTGCGGCTTTGCGCGCGGCATCATCTTCAGCTGATTGCAGCAAATGCCACGATTCAAGCGGGAATTTTGCATCAATGATAATATTGCCTTGCGGTTGCGGTAGTTTCAGCACGCAATCGGCCCGTTTCTGATTGCTTAAGGTCACCTGAAATTCATAGGCATTTGGCGGCAGGACTGTTTCAACCAGATTTTCAAGCTGGACCTCGCCGAAGGTGCCTCTATCTGTCTTATTTGCCAGAATATTATGAAGCTGTGTTACCTGTCCTGTTAACTCAGCAATATGGGTATTGGCTTTATCAATGACAGCAAGCCGTTCTGACATTTTTGTCAGATTTTCATGGGTGCGTTCACTCGCACTCTGCAGTGACTGGCCCATGCGCTGGCTCATGCCGGACAGTGAATCTTCTAGCCTTTTACTCAGCGCTGCCATTTGCTCTGCCTGAGCTTTTTGCTGGTCAGAATGGCTACGGCCAATTTCTGAGATTTGACCTTTCATCTCACCAAGCATTTGTGCCGGCATCTCGGATGTCTCATCCGGGATGCTCCGCCGCCTGAACAGAACAACAGCAAGTATAATATTTCCAACAAGAAAAATTACTGTCAGTAGCGGCAGCAGGCTATCCATTATTACTCCTGTTAAATCGGGCCATAATGACTCTCGTTATAGCGGAATTGCAGGCTAGCAAACTTTCATCATAACTGCACTTGTGAAAATGTTGCGCCACTGCCGAGCATTCTGCATTATGTGGCACTGTTCACTTAAAAGAACAATACAGGTATAAAATAATCTCTCAGCAGCGAAAAGAGTATCAATGACATTACGTGCGTTAACATTAGTACCCGACCCTCTTTTACGGCAGGTTGCAGAACCAGTTGCCGATATTGATGATACCATCCGAACTTTATTATCGGATATGGCAGAAACAATGTATGACGCGCCGGGCATTGGGCTTGCCGCACCTCAGGTCGGCATTTGTCAGCGGGTTATCGTTATGGATTGCGCGCCAGATGACAGCCCGCCTGAGTTATGGAAAATGGTTAATCCAGAAATTATCAGCCGCTCTGATGAAACAAGCAAACTAGAAGAAGGTTGCTTATCCATTCCGAATTACACAGGAGAGGTTATTCGCCCAACTGAGGTTGTTGTGCAATATCATGATGAGGCAGGCACAGAAAAAGAAATGACAGCCACCGGATTGCTGGCTGCCTGTGTTCAGCATGAAATTGACCATCTTGATGGCATTTTATTTACTGATTATCTCTCCAAGCTCAAGCGAGATATGATCTGGCGGAAAATTCTCAAAGAAACGCGGGGACGCTAACCGCGTGACGATTTTGCCTCTCTTTAGCGCTATCGAGGTCTTATGACACAAAAACTCAGATTGATTTTCATGGGAAGTCCTGATTTTTCCGTGCCAAGCCTTACCCAGCTTGCAGCGCATCATGATGTTGTTGCGGTCTGGACACAGCCACCGCGAAAATCAGGGCGCGGGATGAAGCTTACCCCGACCCCTATTGCACGCGAAGCAGAACGGCTTGGTATTGAGTGCTTCTGGCCAGAGCGTCTTACTGATGAGGCTGAGCAGGCACGCATTGCCGCCTATAACTGCGATGTTGCTATTGTTGTTGCCTACGGCCTTATTCTGCCGCAAGCGGTTCTTGATATTCCGCGCTTTGGCTGCATTAACGGACATGCCTCTTTATTGCCGCGATGGCGCGGCGCAGCCCCGCTCCAGCGGGCCTTAGAAGCCGGTGATACCATGACAGGTGTTACTGCCATGCAAATGGAAAAAGGGCTTGATACTGGCCCAATGCTTGAAACATTAAAAATTGATATTAAGCCGAAAATGACCTCAGGCATGCTCCATGACAAATTGTCAGTCATGACAGCTGATGTGCTGATAATGACACTTGCCAAGTTAACAGCTGGCTGTTTGGTTCCAAAACCCCAGCCAGAAGAGGGGGTTACTTATGCTGCAAAGATTTCTGCCGAGGATGCTGCATTAGATCTGCAGGATAGTGCTGTTAACTGTGCCCGAATTATTTGCGCCTATAGTCCTGTTCCAGGTGCATGGCTTACCACAGCAGAGGGGCGCCTAAAGCTATTTTCGGCTACAGCACAGCCTGCCAGCGGGACAATTTTTCCGCCCACCACCTATCTCGGCATGGATGAAGATGGCAATATGCGATTATCATGCGGTGCAACATCTGAACTTCTGGTCGGTGAAGTTCAGCCAGCAGGCAAACAGAAAATGCCTGCCCAAGATTTCATCAATGGCTACCGTTTGCAGGTTGGCCGCTCTATACTAGGATAACCAGATAGGGCTGGCCCGGAGCTATCTTCTCAGCAACGCCGCCAAGACTGCCAATAACAATGAAAGAGCATCATGTCGGAACGTTCTGTCTCACATATCTGCCCGGATGGTTATCAGCGGATGCTGATAACGATTGAATATGACGGGCATCAGCTTGTCGGGTGGCAGTCTCAGGAAAATAATCCGTCTGTTCAGGGGTTTCTTGAAGCAGCGGCAAAAAAACTGACGACTGAGCCAACTTTTATTTATGGCGCAGGACGAACAGATGCAGGGGTTCACGCAACAGCACAGGCTGCCCATCTGGACGTTCCCAAACATCTGGATGAGCGCGCTGTTCTCATGGGGTTAAATAGCTGGCTTCAAACCAAACAAATTTCTGTTCTGTCGGCGCGCGCTGTTGCTGCTGATTTTCATGCCCGGTTTGACGCCCGCGAGAGAGGCTATCTCTATCGTATCAGTGAGAGGATGATTCCCTCAGCTATCGAACGGCACCGCGTCTGGAATCACCGCGGAGACCTTGATACCAGAGCGATGCATGAGGCAGCACAAATACTCATCGGAAAACATGATTTTTCCAGCTTCCGGGCAACAGGGTGCCAAGCGGCCTCGCCCATCAGAACACTTGATGAGCTAAGTGTTACGCGAACAGATACAGAAATTCATATTCGGGCGCGGGCGCGCTCTTTTCTGCATCATCAGATTCGGAATTTCGCTGGCAGTCTTGTGCGGGTTGGCACCGGCAAATGGACAGCACAGGATCTTGCCCGCGTCCTTGCTGCAAAAGACCGCACGCAAGCTGGCCAGACAGCGCCAGCACATGCGCTCTATCTTACGAGCGTGCGTTATCCTGATTTAGCCGAAACATAATACCCACCGGGACGTTTTATTGCGGCGCCATTCCCAACATACCGGGAAAGGCTGAAACTGCCAGCATCATATGGATCGCAAGATCACCAATCAAAATACCAGTAGCTGCTGCACCGCTAAGAGAGGTCTGGGAGCGGGTTATGCTGTATAATTTTATCAAAAACCATAGACCCGCTGGCAGGATAGCAAAGGCCAGCCACGAAATGCCAGCAACAAGCCCGCCAAGTGCTAATACACTGACACTAACGCCAGCAAGACATTTCACCCAGATATAAGGAACAAGAAAACGGATAAATTTATCTGCGCGTCCTGTTAAATTCAGCACATGAAAAACAGCCGATGCAAAAAACAGGACACCAACAAATGGCACAAAGGCATTTAGCAATAGTAAATGGATCTGCAGTGAAAATGTCAGGGACATATCTGCCATTACGAGCGGTGCAATATCCAGCAACATGCCAATAAGCCAGCTACCGATAACAGCTTGCCAAAACCCTGTACTGGTAAAATCAAAAACCTTATTAACATCTGCCTTACCGGTCACCACCGATAAAGCCGCGCCAAGGCAGCGAAAGATAATGTCTGGGGCTAAAAATTGACCCATCTAGGATCCTTCCTGCAGGCTGACCGCCCGTGCGAGTATATCGTGATAGATAGATACAAGAGTTTCAATATCATCTGTTGCTACATGTTCATCAATCTTATGCATTGTCCGGCCAACAAGCCCAAATTCTGCAACCGGACATATCTTGCAGATAAACCGTGCATCTGATGTTCCGCCTGTTGTTGATAGGCTGGGTGTTGTGCCTGTTTGGCTAAAAATGGCATCACTCAACAGCGCTGTAAACGGGCCTGGTTCTGTAATGAACGGGGCAGCGTTTGAGGCAAAACGCGCCTCAAATTGAACGCCTGTTTTTTCGGCAACGCGCTCAAAATGTTCCTCTAGCCAGCCTGTCAGGCTATCTGCGGTATGTTCTGTATTAAATCGTATATTAAACTGGGCTGTTACGCTGTCAGGGATCACATTGCTGGCAGGGTCTGCAATATTCAGAGCTGTAACCTGAGCTGTTGATGGGTCAAAAAATGCTGTGCCGCCATCCAACTCGGTTGAATTAATAGGTGCTAACATCTCACACAACGCCGGAACAGGATTATTGGCAAGATGTGGATAAGCAACATGCCCTTGCGAGCCGGTAACAGCGAGCGCGCAGGTGAGCGAGCCGCGTCTGCCATTTTTAATCACCTCACCAATCGCCGACGGGTTTGTTGGCTCTCCGACAACACAAAAGTCCGGCACATTGCCAGATGCCTCAAGCCACTCAACCATTTTAATAGTACCATTAATAGCAGCAGCTTCCTCATCACCCGTAATAATCAGGCTAATGCTGCCGGCTAGCTTGTCTGTGGCAAGGTATGATCTGCAAGCGCCAACAAAGGCAGCAATACCGCCCTTCATATCTGCAGCGCCGCGGCCATAAATCAGACCGTCTTCTATGGTGCCGCTAAAAGCATCATGCCGCCAGCTGGCTGTATTTCCCGGCGGAACAACATCTGTATGCCCGGCAAAGGCAAAATGCGGTGCCTCAGTGCCAATCCGCGCATAAAGGTTATCAATGCGCTCATCGCCCTCCCCAAAGGGCAGGCGCGTACAAGTAAAACCAAGGTCTGTTAGCGTGGCCTCAAGCAGATCAAGAGCGCCGCCTTCCGCCGGTGTGACAGACGGGCACCTAATCAGCTTCTGGGTTAGCTCAACAGCATATGAAAGCGGCTGCATCAGTATCGCACCCTTTTTTTGTTCTAATCACGAAGCAAGTCATTAACAGATGTTTTTGAGCGTGTCCGCTCATCCACCTGCTTGATGATCACAGCACATGAAAGCGCTGGCCCCGGCGTGCCATCTGCTAGTGGCTTGCCCGGCAAGGTTCCCGGGACAACGACAGAATAGGCAGGCACTCGGCCAATATGAATTTCGCCTGTTTCACGATTTACAATCTTGGTTGAGGCGCCAATAAAGACACCCATCGACAGGACGGCTCCTTGTTCAACAACAACCCCTTCAACAACTTCTGAGCGGGCGCCAATAAAACAATCATCTTCGATAATGACCGGACCTGCCTGAAGCGGCTCAAGAACACCGCCAATACCGGCACCACCAGAAAGGTGAACATTCTTGCCAATCTGTGCACATGACCCAACTGTTGCCCATGTATCTACCATGGCACCTTCACCAACATAGGCGCCCAGATTCACAAAACTTGGCATCAGCACAACTGACGGCGCAATAAAAGCAGAATGCCGGACAATTGCACCCGGAACAGCGCGGAAACCTGCAGCAGAAAACCGCGCAGCATCCCAGCCGGAAAATTTCAACGGCACCTTATCCCACCAGACAGAGTCGCCAGCATCCGGATGAGACGCACCGCCCGGCATAACAACCATGTCATTCAACCGAAATGACAGCAAAACAGCTTTTTTCAGCCATTGATTCACATGCCATTGATGACCACCAGTTGGTGTGGCAACACGGGCTTCACCGCTATCCAGCAGATGAAGCGCTTCAGTAACAGCATCCCTTACCTCGCCTTTGGTGTGGCTGTTGATGGTATCACGCGCGTCAAACGCTGCGTCAATGGCGGTCTCAAGAGAAGTTAAATCCATCGTGGTAGTCTCCTTAAATGGTCGTACGGCATCGTGATGCCGAAATGATATTGTCCTTGTCTAACGCGTTGGCTGCTGAGATGCCAGAAACTGTTTCACATCATCAGCAATGAAATGAACATAAGCCTCTTCAGCACCTGTTGCCGCCCAGTCATGGTCGTTTACCAACCAGACTGTCTTCATACCAAGGTCTGCCGCAGGCTTGAGATTGCGCGCCATATCTTCAATCATCACAGCCTTATCGGCAATAATGCCTGCCTGCTCAATAAAATGCTGATACGGGCGCGGGTCCGGCTTTGGTGTATGTTCAGAAGCAACAATATCATAAATATGGTCAAAATGATGGCGAATGCCATAGGCTGTCAAAATCCGTTCAGCATGCCTGACCGTGCCATTAGTATAAATATGTTTGCGTCCCGACAATGCCCCCAGCCCGTCATCAAGGTCTTTATCATAAGAAACATCTGATAAATCGATTTCATGCACATAAAAGAGAAACTCATCAGGTTCCATATTATGTTCGCGCATTAGCCCATGCATGGTCGTTCCATACTGGCGAAACAGCCTTGTTTTGAGCGCTGCAGCTTCGGCCTCGGCAATATTAAAATGATTAGCAATGAACGATGTCATCCGCTCGGCAACCCGCGGGAAGAGACTGGAGTTCGCAGGATAGATCGTATTATCAAGATCAAACACCCAGTCAGTGATGCTATCGCTCTCAAATTTTATCAAATCTTTTTTTGCTGTTAGTTGGCTACCCAAAGACATAAATCACCTTTTATGAAAAAAGCACAGGCTATCAGGAAGTCCCTGCCCGCGCTAGAAGAACTCTCCTAAGCTAGTCTTGTGTGATAAGCGTGCCAATCCCATGTTCAGTAAAAAGTTCAACCAGAACAGCATGCGGGGCACGGCCATCAAGAATAACAGCCGCTTCAGCTCCTGTTTCAACAGCATCAATACATGTTTCGACTTTTGGGATCATCCCGCCATTCACTGTCCCGTCCTTAATCAGCGCACGCGCCTCAGACACAGTCAGATGCGAGATAACATTGCCATCAGCGCCTTTGACGCCCGCCACATCAGTGAGCATCAGAAGCCGGGTTGCCCCAATCGCGCCAGCAAGCGCGCCAGCAGCGGTATCTGCATTAATATTATAAGTATGTCCATCAATACCAAGACCAATAGGCGCAACAACAGGAATCATCTCCGCCCCCATCAGCGCGTCTATCACCGCTGTATTAACTGTCTCAGGCTTACCCACAAAACCCAGATCAATAGCCTGTCCGTCATTCTCAGATTGTGACGTTAGCTTTGTTGCCGTGATGAGATTGCCATCCTTGCCAGACAGCCCAACAGCACATCCGCCAGCAGCATTGATTGACGCAACCAGAGATTTGTTAATGGCGCCAGCAAGCACCATTTCAACAACAGATATTGTTGCTTCATCAGTCACCCTGAGCCCATTCACAAAATTTGTTTCGATATTCAGCTTTTCCAGCATTTTGCCAATTTGCGGGCCCCCACCATGTACGATAATAGGCCGCGTTCCCACCTGACGCAGAAGCATCATATCGGCAGCAAAGGCATTCACATATTCCTGCTCACCCATGGCATGCCCGCCAAACTTCACCAGAACAGAGCAACCAGCATACCGGCGCATATAAGGAAGAGCCTCAATAAGAACTCCGGCTTTTTCATGCCAATTTTGTGATATTGTCATCCCTGTCTCCTGCCGTTGGCGTTGCTTGTCTAAGCTATTCATCGCACGCACCTTTGAGTGATAGAATGAAGGGGGCGTCTTGTCTATACTAGACCCAGACTACGCCAGCTCCCAGACTATGCAGCGTCTCAGATAATGCAGGCTCTAGGTTGGTATTGCGAGGCTTGCGATATGCGCGCGTAAAGCCGGTATCCCATCACCTGTTTCTGATGATGTTGCCCATACCGTGGGGTAGGCTGCAACATGACGACTAATGCCAGCTTCTGTTTTGCTGATAAGAGCAGCTTTTTCAGATTGTTTTAGCTTGTCCATCTTAGTGAGAACAACTGCCCAGGAGACCGCCGCCTCATCCATCAATTTCATCATTTCTTTGTCGCCCGGACCAATGCCGCGCCGGCTATCAATCAAGAGCATCATACGTTGCAGGCTCTGCCGGCCAGACAGAAAGCGGCGGGTAAGGCCGGTCCATGATTTAATATCTGTTTTCGGCGCTTTGGCATATCCGTAGCCCGGCAAATCAACCAGATTAATCCGGTTAGCAAGCGCAAAGAAAATAAGCTGACGGGTACGCCCTGGAGTCTGTGACGTCCGGGCAAGGGTATTACGTCCTGTTAGCGCGTTCACCAGAGAGGATTTCCCCACGTTCGAACGGCCGGCAAAGGCAATTTCAGGCAGACTTATCGGCGGCAGATTTGTTAACGCGTTGGACGCTGCAATAAACGTGCAGTTCCCCGCAAACAATAATCTGCCTGCCTCTAATTCTGCTTCATCATGTTCAACATCACTCATCAAATTACCGAATCAGCTTTTAGATTTTTTCATAGATGATGTAATCCACCATTGCTGGGTAATCGACAGGACATTATTTGATGTCCAGTAAATCACAAGTCCTGCAGGGAAGCCTGCCAGAAGGAAGGTGAAGAAGATCGGCATATACTGGAAAATCTTCGCCTGAATCGGGTCAGGTGGTGGAGGGTTCAAACGCATCTGAATAGCCATTGATATCCCCATCAGAATTGGCCAGACGCCAATCGCCATGAAGCTCGGAAGCATATCCACTGAATAGGGAAGAAGCCCAAACAAGTTGAAGACGGAGGTTGGGTCAACAGCCGATAAATCCTTAATCCAGCCATAGAAGGGGGCATGACGCATCTCAAGCGACACATAAAGCACCTTATAAAGAGCAAAGAAAATCGGAATCTGCAGAAGAATTGGCAGACAACCTGCGGCAGGGTTAACTTTTTCAGTTTTATAAAGCGCCATCATTTCCTGATTAAGCTTTGCCCGATCATCACCAAAATCTTCGCGCATTTTCTTAATCTTCGGCGATAATTCCCGCATCTTGCCCATAGACCGATAGGATTTATTAGCGAGCGGGAACAGCACGAGCCGCATCAAACCTGTAAAGCCGATAATAGCTAGCCCGAAATTACCCAGCATTCCATAAAGCCAATTAATCGCGTAGAAGAACGGCTTGGTCAGGAAGTAGAACCAGCCAAAATCAATAGCGAGGTCAAAATTCTTAATCCCAAGCTCATCAGCATATTTATCAAGCAACGTTACCTTTTTGGCACCTGCGAATAGGGATGTTGTCGTGGAAATTGTCTGACCAGGAGCCAGCGTCTGACCTGCACCTAGGATATCTGTTTGATACCGATCACCCTGTCCACTCAGATAACGCATCCCAAAACTATGAAGATTAGACTGGTCAGGTATCAGCGCTGCCAGCCAGTATTTATCTGTAATACCAACCCAGCCACCAGCTTCCAGAGGGCTATAGCTAAGCCCCTTACTACCAGCATCCTGCAGGCTGTCATAATCCTCTTCATTCAGCGTGCTATCAAACACACCAAGCGGGCCTTCATGCAGGATATATAATCCATCAGTTTCGGGCGTACCATGACGCCGGATAAGACTATATGAGTTAAGCGTCACGGCTGACTGTGCCGTTGATGTTACCGAATCAGTCACCGTAATCATGTAATCTTGGCCGACGCCAATCTCGCGCTGGAATATAAATCCGTCGCCATTATCCCAATTAAGAATAAGCGGGCTTGAGGTTGTCGCAGCAGAGCTCGCCGCGCTCCAGATTGTATCTGCCTGTGGAAGTGCAATATTTGCCGTGCCATCTGCCACCCAGCCGAATTCGGCGTAATAGGGCTGCTCGCTATCAAAAGGCAGCAATAATTTAATCGGCGGTGAGCCTTCTGCCTGCGTCTCGAAATAAGATGTCAGGACGATGTCATCAAGACGAGCACCCATGGTTGAGATACTGCCCGCAATCAGAGGGCCATCAATCACAAGGCGTGTACCTTTATCTACATCCTGATTATCGCTCTCCGGCGCTGCAGCTTCTTCAGAGGCCAGCCGCGGCGTACCATCTGCATTCAGCCCGCCTGAGCGAACAGGTTGCTGACTATCAGCTTGCTGAGCGGCCAGCTGGGCGGCGGCACGTTCTGCTTCTAGCTCTGGTTCGACAAAATATAGCTGCCAGCCAATTAAAATAGCGAGCGACAGAGACATAGCAGCAATGAGATTTTTGGTTTCAGGCGTCATTATGTTTCATTTCTTCCGGCGGAGACATTTCAGTTGTTTTTGCAATAGAATAAACGGTCTCTGACTTTTTAAAGTATTGTTCGTACGCAGGCCGCCATTCACGGCAGGGGATCATAACCAGACCCACCCCATGGATGGCACCGCAGAATACGTTTAACGGCTAAGAGAGCGCCGCGCAACGGTCCATATTTACCAATTGCGTCTGTTGCATATTCAGAACAGCTCGGCAGATACCGGCATTTCACACCAAAGAACGGAGAAATAAGGGTCTGATACCCCTTAATCAGCCCAATAAATAGGCCCGCCAATAGCGCGAGAGGGGATAGGTTTGCCATTAATCTGCTCCTCCAGCCTTACTCTCTATTTTCTGGCTATCTTTGGGCTGGCCTTTATCAGCAGCGCTATCGAGCGTTGTATAAAGGCGGCTGAGAGCCTCTTTTATGTCTGTTTCAAGCAGCGTATAGGCCCGTGTTAGAATTTGCACCCGTGCTACAATAACATAATCATAATGCTGGCGTGCCTCAGGCGCTATGATATCGCGCATCAGTCCGCGCATACGACGTTTTGCAAGATTGCGCTGAACAGCGCCGCCGACTTTTTTAGAGGCTGTAAATCCAGCCCGTGGCACCGCTGTTACCGGCAAGCCGGCATTATGTCGAACAAAAATGTGCAGAACAAAACCTGGCGTGACGCGTTTTAGCCCCTTTGACTGAGCCCGCAGAAAATCACGACGGGCCCGAATCATAAAAAGCGGGCCTGAAGCACTCAGGCGGCGGTCACCACGGTTTAAAAAGAGTGTTTTATCAGTCATGCCAGACTTCATCTCGTTAGACGGGGCCAGGCGCTACATCATAGCTGACGGTCGCATCCAGACCCGATGCTGTTCGCGCTGTAGTGGCCGATAACGCCCACCACCGCCGGAACAGCATGTCTAGACGGTGTCGTTTACGCAGAAAGGCGTGCGCGGCCCTTTGCACGGCGTGCACGGATAACACGGCGGCCACCAACAGTCGCCATACGTGAGCGGAAACCATGACGGCGTTTGCGGACAAGAACACTTGGCTGATAGGTGCGTTTCATCGTGAACGCTCCTTTACGGTAATTGAAAGTAAACTGAGGGCGTTGTTCTACGGTTCCTGCTGTTATTTGTCAATCTGTTTATCACACTCCGTTTTAACAGGTTATTGCATTTTCATTTTGGTAGTGTGCAAATCCTGATTTACAGTGAATTAGCGACATTTACGGTAAAAATTGGATAAATTAATGAATCAACAAAGCGCATTATTATCGCATAGCATGACCGCCTGCATTACAGCAGCCGGGCTATTTCTTGGTTTTAGTGTGATGAGCTATGTAGTTTCTGACACTCTTGGACGACTGATTCTCCTGAATGGCGCGCTCTCGCTCATCCTGCTCTGTGGGCTTTTTCTCGCCGCTCTACTGGGATCTTTTCTTACCTCCCGGCGGGTGAGTAAGATGGCAGGCAATGTTCTGGCTCCGATTTCAAATGATATCAATAAGGTGATTGATGATCCTGAATATATTCTTGCGCCAGCACAGCATACCGGCATTGCCGAAATAGACAGCCTATCAGCGCAGATAAGAACCCTTACAGCTCAGTTCAGACGCGCCCTGCGGCAACGCCAGAGACTAGCTGATATTGGCGAAGGAGTTGCAAAAATTAATCATGACCTGCGCAATATTCTTGCCGCAACCATGCTAGTGGCTGACCAATTAGAGCAAAGCGAGGACCCAAGCGTCAAACGCGCCTCACCCATCATCATTCGGGCAACCGAACAAGGTGCCCAGCTCTGTCAGCTGATGCTTGATTATCTAGCAGATATGCCTGCTGCTGATATGACGCTAATAGATGTTACTGATATTATCGCGGGCGTAGAGGCCGGCACATCCCTTGATGTCCAGCATGACGGGGCAACGAGCATCACCGCAGATAAGTTGATGTTGTCGCGCCTGCTTCTCAATCTGGGGCGTAATGCCAAGCAAGCCGGTGCTAGCCGCCTCTCCATTGATGTCTGGACAGCCGGTCATCTGCTGGTAATGGATATCTCAGATAATGGCCCGGGATTAAGTGATGCCCAGCGCGGCGCGCTCTTCACCCCATTTTCGAGCAGCAATCCGGCACGCACCGGCCTTGGGTTATCTATCTGTCTTGATTTGGCTATCGCAATGGGCGGGGCGCTCAAACTATCCCGCACATCGCCTGAGGGAAGCGAATTCAGGCTACAACTTCCCTTATAGATATGGTTTCTAGATATCCCGTGCAGATAACAGTATTAGCCGCGACGGCCCATGATCGGAATAGAGGGTTTTGGCTCGAGGTCCCAGGGGAAGAATATCCATGTATCCTGCGATACCTCTGTAATAAAGGTATCAACAACCGGGCGGCCAGATGGTTTAGCATAGACAGTTGCAAAATGTGCCTTTGGCATCATCTGGCGTAGCATCTTGCCGGTCTCACCTGTATCAACCAGATCATCAATGATTAGCCAGCCCTCGCCATCTTCAGCCATGGAAGCAGGCTTCAGAATTTGCACCTCACTGCGTGACTTATCTTGATATGACGCAAGGCAGGCTGTCTCGATAAGTCTGATTTCAAGTTCGCGAGCAACAATGGCAGCCGGCACAAGCCCACCTCTGGTCACTGCAACAATGCCAGTGAACGGGCCTATCTCAAGCAGACGCCACGCAAGAGCTTTTGAATTTCGGTGCAACTCTTCCCATGAAACCGGAAAATTCTTGTTTTCATCATACGCGTTTGTCATGCAGTTTTAGCTCCGGCTAATGAATAATGTTCTCTCGATACCGAAAAACACAGCTATCTGTCCAGAGGGTAGCCTTATTTCTCTTCAACAAAGCCTTGACGCAGGCCAAGATTGTGATGTAATCCTACCGCTCTTTTACGCGCTCGTAGCTCAGCTGGATAGAGCACTAGACTACGAATCTAGGGGTCGGGAGTTCGAATCTTCCCGAGCGCGCCATTCTCCCAGTTCCAAGGTCCAAGGGCCGCGATACAAGTGACTGTTTCTAAACGATTAACGTTCTAGAACAGGAGCTCGATGTCCTATGGTGTGGGTAAGGT
>DGJU01000086.1:0-10526 GCA_002387605.1 Alphaproteobacteria bacterium UBA4588
TTGCGCGCGCAACTTTTGCCATTTCTGCTGGATTGTCTGGCGGCACTGGCTCTTCAAACCATAATGGGCCGAACGGAGCAATGGCATCAGCCAGTTGCAGAGCGCCTGCTGCGGTAAACTGACCGTGGGTGCCAAAAAGCATATCTGCCTTATCACCAACGGCATCACGGATATGACGGCAGAAATCACGTGACCGGCTAAGAGCCGCCCTGTCAGCAAGTCTACCGTCGCACACAGTATATTGTCCGGCCGGGTCAAACTTTACAGCGGTAAATCCGTCAGCAACGTTTCGTGCGGCGCATTCAGCAGATAAAAGAGGGTCACTATAAAACGTCCCAGCATCCTGACCTGATTCGGGGTAGAGATAGGTATAGGTCCGCAGGCGTTCCTGAACCTTGCCGCCCAACAAATCATAACACGGCATATCATGTGCTTTGCCAAGAATATCCATCATGGCGATTTCAAGCCCGCTTGCGACCCCCCAGACAGTCGGGTCAGGTCGGTGCGAGAACCCACTTCCGTGAGCCCGGCGAATAAACATTTCAATATTATGCGGATCTGTTCCTTCCAGATAGCGGGCAAACATATCTTCTGCCATCTTGGCAGTTAGGTGCGGGCTAAAGCTGGCAGAATAAATTTCACCATAACCGGTGATGCCGCACGCCGTACGCAGCGCAACAAAGATAAAATATCTGCCACCAAACCCCGGCGGCGGGGTGCCAACAACGAATGTTTCAATATCTGCAAGCTTCATGGCACAACTCCTCTATCATGTTGCGTGACCGCTTTGCCCCACCTTGCCGAGCTTTTCTCTTGCCTGTCAATCATAGCGCTGTTGGCGGGAATGGGCGCTTCAGGCATCAGGTTAGGAAGGCTCCTAAATCAGTAGAAGAGGCCTATTTGGAGTAATTGACCTTGAGCGTGAACTTGCTAAAGATAGGGCGGGATGGGGAAATTGCGCCCTGTTCACTATCATTGAAGGGGAGGAGGGTTGATATATGATATCTAGTCTTTTGGGGATTGCGCGCCGGTATATAATTTTGTTCGGACTGGTCAAATTCTGCGCTGGTCTGGTAATCGGGTTTGGTCTTGGGGTGTATTTTCTGCCGATTCTAACAGCCGAAAAAGGCCTGTCAGACTCAGAGCTTACCGCATTATCTGCTGCCACGGCTCGCCAGCAGGTCTGGGGCGGGACATTCACGCGCGACCTTCCTGCATCAGACGCGTTTCACTGGGGTGAGGGGCGCATTCACCTGACCAAGGACCGCGCCTGGCTGGATGGTTCTGTATCGCCCGGGCCAGATTATAGACTGTATCTTACCAAGCACCTTGTTAAGACCAAAGAGGGGTTTGAGGCAGCACGTGCGAGCGCTGTTCAGGTTGGCCCGATAAAAGCATTTGAAAATTTCTCGCTGGAGATACCAGACGGTATTAATATTTCGGACTTCGGCGCTGTTCTTATTTGGTGTGAGGCGTTTTCTGCCTTTATTACGGCAGCTGAAATTTCCCGAACGCTGTGATGATGCGCGCGCAGCACTATAGTAGTGTTATAGCGATGTGAGCACCGCACGCGCCGCTGATACACCAGACAGAAACGCATCTTCTGCCCGGCTTCCTGTTGGCCTATAGCTGGTACCACCGGCGGTATCTGCGGTCTCTGGTGGGCACCAATCTCCTGCCGTGAAAATCACCTCATCTCGGCTATGCTCGGATATCGCAGGGACTGTTACTTTTGCATAGCGCCAGCGATGTGCCTGAAGCAGTTCAGGGGATATTTTAAGGCCAGTAATTTGTCGAAAATCACTGAAAATGAGGGATGCGATAAGGTCAGCCTCTTCTTCAAGATGGGCCTCAGACCATGTGCCAGATGCTTGTATTGTCAGGGAGCGTGCCTCTTGGGATGAGCCGGGGCGCGCACTCTCAGCCGCATACCAACTTATGATATCGCTCACGTCAGCGCTAAATGCAGGGATGCCTGAGATAGGCGCATCAAACCCTGCCATTACGGTCCAGCAAGGCGCATAGCGCGCGGTTGCTGCGGCTGAAGATAAGGCAGGTGCCACCTCTGCTAAAAGCCGGGTTGTTTGCGGTGCCGGCGCTGTAATAATCAGCCTGTCTGCAACAAAATGGTCTTGTTGTGTGGTGGTGAGCTGAAGCTGGTTATGTGCCTGTTTGGTGATATGGGCAATTTCAACCTGCTGGCGCACATCTAAGTCTTCAGCCATCCAGCTTGGCAAATCACGCATTGCAGGCTGGCCTGCATAGCTTGCGCGCCGGCGCCCGATATCCCATTCAGCAATAGCCCCGCTGGCTGCCGCCTGCTGGCATAGTGCTGAAAATTCAGTACTGACAGCCGTAATGAACTGGGCGCCATGATTAAACAAATGGCCGCCTGAGCGGCGGGTGCCACATCGCCCGCCAATACGTCGCCCCTTATCAAGCAAAATAGGATTATGACCTTCCTTGCGGAGCAGTCTTGCCGCCGCAAGCCCGGCTAGTCCGGCGCCGATAATGACTATCTGTTTGCCCATTTTCGTGACTCCTTTGGTCAGCGGACCATCATTACTGCCCGACTTGTCATATTTACCCTCACCTGACATAACCACTTCGGTGAAGCTGATAAATAGCAGGATGATAGAATCATGAAAAATGTCTCCACAATTCAAGAGTCCCTACAGTCATTTACGATGCCAGATGTCCAGCAGATTGATGCTGCATCCACATTAGCAGTTTATCATGCATTGCAGCCCATTTTGCCTCAGGCTGTGATGCCACAGACACAAAAAGCAGATAAGCTTAGTGATATTCTGGATCAATTTGATGCGCTTATTCTGGATGGCTTTGGTGTTATTAATATTGGACCAGAAAAAATTGAGGGTATTGATGAGCTGCTCAGCGCAGCGCTGGAACGCGGCATTATTATTGTTGTTCTAACAAACGCTGCTAGCCATCCATCATCTCAGGCTGCTGCAAAATATAAGGGCTGGAATTTACCGATTGATGGCGCAAACATTGTTTCTAGCCGGGATGTCATTGAAGTTATTTTGAAAGACACACCGCCGCCACAGCCGGTGATGGCGCTTGGTCATAATGTAACGCCGTTTGGCTATGAAGGAGAGCTGGTAGCAACAGATGATTATGATGCCGCTGAGAGCTTTGTCTTGCTTGGCACATCTGAGTGGGATGAAGAGGATCAGCAACGTCTGGAAGCTGCTTTATCAAAGCGGATGCGGCCGCTTTACGTTGCAAATCCAGATGTTTCAGCGCCTCAGCCGGGGCAGTTTTCGCCTGAAGCAGGATATTATGCTGCGCGCGCCATGCAAGCCACTGGTGTTGAGCCTATCTGGGGCGGTAAGCCGCATAGCACTGCTTTTACAGCAGCCCTTTGTAAGGTTGATGCGCTTGCTGGATATTCTGTGGACCGGAGCCGCATTGCAATGGTTGGCGATTCGCTGCACACAGATATTCTGGGTGGTATTGGCGCCGGAATTTGTTCTGTCCTGGTTACATCCTTTGGGCTTTTGAGGGATTCTGATGCAGAAGCAGAATGCGCGCGCCTCGGTATTATGCCGCACTGGATGGTACGGGCATTATAGGCCTGTTGTCAGCCAATTTACGCGATCAGCAATCCAAGGGGCCTGTAAAATGGTAAAAGAGCAAAGAGATAGCTTTATACCGCAACAATAGAAGTCATTCACCATGTCAAAAATACTGATTACCGGGGCAGCAAAAAGGGTAGGGGCAGAGCTTGCACGCGCTTGTGCTGCTGATGCGCATACAGTTGTGTTGCACTACAATCAAAATAAAGCGGCCGCAGAGGCTCTTGCAGGCGAGCTTCGGGAAACCGGTGCGCTGATGGAACTTGTCCATGCAGATCTTGGTGATAGCGCGTCTGTTAGCACCATGATGGCGGCTGCAAGCAAGACAGGACCTGTCACAGCCCTTATCAATAATGCATCGCTCTTTGACTATGATGATTCAAAAACGGTATCAGCTGAAAAAATAACGCAGCATATGGCAGTTAATCTCATCGCACCGACGCTTCTCATTAAGGATATGGCCGAACGCCTCCCGCAGGGCGTATCGGGCTGTGTGATTAATATGCTGGATGCAAAGCTGTTCGGCATGAACCCTGACTATTATAGTTATACCTTATCCAAGTCGGCGTTACACACACTGACCATCATGGCCGCACAGGCTTATGCGCCCCGGCTACGGGTTAATGCGATTGCACCAGGCATCCTGTTGCCGTCTGGCGGTCAGAGCGAGGCAGAGTTTCAGGCGTCACATAAGCGCAATTTACTCGGGCAAGGCGCTGAGATACCAGAAGTTGTCGCCGCCATGCGGTTGCTTTTATCTGCAAAATCTATCACTGGAGAGGTAATTGTGCTAGATGGGGGCGCGCATCTGCATCCCGCAGCTCGTGATGTCGCCTTTTTGAAAGATTAAGCTTATGTCCTATCCCCTTACCCGCCGATTTGTCATTAGCCAGATTAATGTTATCTGCTCCATTGGCATTCATGATTTTGAGCGGGCAAAAAAGCAGCGAATTACAGTCGATTTAGAAGTCCTGCTATCGACAGACAAAGAGCCACAAGCCGATACCATTGAACAGGCGCTGAATTATGACACGATTCGTGAAATGGTCATTGAGATTGCGACCTCGCGGCATTTTGATCTGCAGGAAACACTGGCACGCACTATTTTTGATGCTGTCTTGGCACTCTCTACTGTTGACGCATTAATGGTACGCACCGCCAAGCCAGATGTTTATGAAGATGTAAAATCGGTCGCTTATCAGCTGTCAAATCTGCCGCATTAACAGGCGATTAGCTCTCGTCACCTTCAAGAGTATCAAGCCTATTGCGTAACGCCGCTATTTCACTGCTGAGCGCAGACAGGCTTGTATCATTGGGTGTTTGTGGTTGCGGCGCATCATCAGCACTATCGGTGTCACGAATCACATCCATTGCTGTTTCAAGGGCATCATGTGCCAGCATATGATGACGCGCAAAAGACGCCATTGTGCGCTCAAGGTAGCGGGAGAGGAGAGGCGCATTACCGCTGCCATAGGCAAGGATTATCTGGCGCAGTGCCTCAACGGGTAATAGTTGCTGACCGTCCTGCTCAAATTCTTGAATGATTTGTAGAAATGTCAGGCGCGTCAGGTCTTCACCTGTCTTTGCATCTTCAATGCGAACATGATTCCTATCGCGAATCATGAAGGACAGCTCGCTCAATGTAATATAGCGTGATGTTGCCGTATCATAGAGCCGTCTATTCGCATATTTTTTGATAAGGATAGCGGGTGTTAGTGCATCTGCGGCTGCATTATTCTGATTGGGCACTGAGGGTGTCTCCGCCTGCAGTCAATGAAAAGAATGTTGGGCGGTTTAACCACAAGTCATTGTGCACTGCAATATAAATTCCTAAAACGGTTAATTTTACGGCAAATATACCTAATGCAATGCACAATATGTTGATGAATACCAGACAGGACAGACGCTCAAAAATAATGTTATTATTGATATCTAAGACGGCTTGTTCAGACAGGTGAGCAGGCGAGACGTCTTGTCAGGAGCATCACGATAATATGTGGCATGTCACAGACACAGATAATTTTTACCAGAGCGCTTTTGGGCAGCATATTTCAGGCCTTCTCTCACGCGAGATAGAATTATGTGACAGAGAATGGATGGCACCGGCAGCCTCTCTTGTTAGGCTGGCGATTGGCTATCCGTTTTGCATTAAAGGCTTGGGGCCAGTATCTGCCACATTGATGCCTGCTGAGGTAGGCGCATTGTCTTGGCCAGAAGAAGATGGTGCAAGTGTGGCGTGCATAGATGAGGGGCAGTGGCCAATCGAAAGTGAGTTTGCGGACCGGTTGCTTATCTGTCATGCGTTGGAGCATAGCGGGGATGCGCTGGGATTATTAACTGAAGCTCACCGTGTGCTTGCTGGAAATGGACGGGTTATCATCATTGTTCCTAATCGGCGCGGCTTCTGGGCCCGCAGTGAGCGGAACCCTTTTGGACATGGAACACCCTTTTCCCGGCGCCAGCTCTGCCGTTTGCTAGAGCAGGCAGGGTTTCAGCCTGTACAGCGCCGCTATGCTCTTTTTGTTCCGCCTTTTGCCGACTCCCTTCCCCGCCGCCTTCAGATGCGTATTGATTCGCTTGGTCGTATCCTCTGGGGTGTTCTTGGCGGCGTTCTCATGGTAGAGGCTGTAAAGGTTGTTTATGCACCATCAACAATGCAGGTAAAAAGTTTGGCAAAACCAGCTCGTCCCTTTATTGTTGCACGCCCAGCAGGGTTCAGTTCGCTGGATGACACGATAGATGATGGACAAAAATGACGGATGAAGATGTGAGTGAGAGTAAGCCGACAGAAACAGAATGGTTACTGCAGTTGAGGTCCCAGATTGATGATGTCGACCAGCATCTGCTTGCCCTTGTCAAAAAACGCCAACAGCTTTCTGCTGACGTTGCACAAGCTAAACCAAAAGGGTCTCCTGTTTTTCGTCCCGGACGAGAGCATAGTCTATTAACGCGGCTTGCCGGGCTGGCAGAAACGATTCCTGTGCCGCTGGTCGCCGCATTATGGCGCGCGTTAATGTCTGCTAGTATTACCACCCAGAACCCAAATTTTACGGTGGGGCATATTACGGCTTCTGCCGGTGCTGCTGCCCAATTTTCTGCCGGTATGATGCTGCTTCAGCCATGCGATAATGCAGAAGCAGGATGTGATGCTCTTGCCTCTGGGGCAGTGGATGTCATGCTGCTGGATGATAACGGGCTTGGCGGGGTACTTCATCGTCTTGGGCCAGACGCCTCAGTTTATATTACAGCCATCCTGCCCATGGTGCGTGATGAGGGCGCGCCGGTATCGGTGTGGTGTCTTGCATCATCGCTTCCCGATAGGAGCGCTCAGGATAATGCTCTTTTTGTAGCGGCAAAAACAGGCAGAATTGCTCTGATTCAGGTTTCGGAGTATCAAGATATTCCTATTCATCCCGACAAGGCCTTCATCTTTGCTGGGTATGTCGCAGGTGCCGCTTTTACAACCAGTATTCCTCTGTCCTAGCCAGCTTGCTGAAACGTGACTTTGTTCTTATTCCAACCTCTTTTTCATCATAAGGAAGCCATAAAATGAAGGGACCACAGCCGCGTGACGCCATTAAATCACTTTTGTCTTACCGTCCGTCATTTGGCAAGGTAGAGCAGGGGTCTGTTATCCGCCTTTCGGCAAATGAGGGCGCTCTTGGCACCTCCCCAAAAGTATTGGCACATCTGAAAGCTGACCAAGGTACACCAAGCCGGTATCCTGAAGTTCAGGACAGACGTCTTTGTGAGGCTATTGCGTCACGTTACACGCTTGAGCCAGGCCAGATTCTCACCGCCAATGGGTCTGATGAATTGCTTAGCCTGATTGCGATGGCCTATCTGGAAGCCGGGGATGAAGCAATTCATACTCAATATGCGTTCCTTGTTATCCCGCAAGTGATTCAAATTGCCGGTGCAACGCCGGTGGTTGCACAGGATAAGGATTTTATCTGTGACGTTGATGCTATTCTTGCTGCAGTAACCGCGCGGACAAAAGTCGTCTTTCTGGTTAATCCTAATAACCCAACCAGCACCATCATTCCGATGGATGAGGTGCAGCGACTACATGCCGGATTGCGGCGTGATATCTTGCTGGTTCTAGATTGGGCCTATGCTGAATATCAGCCAGATAGTTTTTCAGACGAGGCAGCACGAATGGTTGAAGCGCATGATAATATTATCATGACACGCACCTTCTCCAAATTACATGGTCTTGCTGCTTTTCGGCTGGGCTGGGCCTATTGCGCGCCTGATATCTTGACAACACTTGGCTCTATTCGGGGACCGTTTTCGGTCAACCAGATAGCAGCAGATGCTGGCATCATTGCTGTAGGTGATGTCGAATTTCAGGAAAAGAGCCTGCGTCATTCACAAAAATGGATGGATGAAATGTGCCGCTTTTTTACCAGTGCAGGCCTGTCTGTTGTGCCGAGTGCAACAAACTTCATCCTGATAGGGTTTGATGGTCATAATGGCCCAACAGCGAGTGAAACAGCACGCTATCTTGCGTCGAAAAATATTCTGTTCAGAGAGATGGCGCCCTATGGGCTTGATCAGTATCTGCGGATGTCTATCGGGACTGATGAGGAAATGCAGATAGTAAAGCAGACATTGTCAGACTTTTTTGCAGGTGCTCAGAAAAGTGGAACATTAAAATGACAGATACTGCGTTATCAAAAGTAGCCATTATCGGTATAGGTCTGATTGGCGCCTCTGTTGCGCTTGCGGCCCGCCACCGCAAAAGTGATTGCCACATTGCGCTCTATGACCGTGATGAGGCAGTTCGTAAGACAGCGCAGGGCCTTAATATTGGGGATGAAATCTGTGCTGATAGTGCGGCATGTGTTGCTGATGCTGACCTTGTTATTCTTGCGGTGCCGGTTGGCGCGATGAAAGCTGTGATGAGCAAGATTAAGTCTCATCTCAAACAGGGCGCTATTATCACTGATACAGGATCAACCAAACGGTCTGTTATTCGTGATATTGGGCCGCTTATTCCTGATAATTGTCATCTGATTGCCGGACATCCTCTTGCCGGAACAGAATTTTCAGGACCAGAAGCTGGGTTTCCAAGTCTGTTTGAGGGCCGGTACTGGCTGATTATTCCAGGTGAGGCGCCGCAGGAAAAAGTATCCCAGCTTGAGCAATTCCTGAGCGCCCTCGGCGCTATGACAGAGCAAATGGATGCAGAGTATCATGACAGGGTTCTCGCGCTTACATCGCACCTTCCCCACCTCATTGCTTATACAATTGTTGGCACAGCAACTGACCTTGAGCAGGATTTAAAAAATGATGTGATTCGGTTTTCTGCGTCAGGGTTTCGCGATTTTACCCGTATTGCTGCCTCTGACCCCGTGATGTGGCGTGATGTCTTTATCAATAATGATGAAGCTATCCTTGAGATGCTTCAGCGCTTCAATGAAGATTTAAGCTATTTGCAGCGGGCGATTCGCTGGAAAGAGGGTGATAAGCTGTTTGAATTATTTAGCCGAACCCGCGATATAAGACGCTCTATTATTGACGCCGGACAGGATAGCTAGGCACCTAAATCCGAACAAGCGAGACAAGGTATTTACCATATTCCCGGGCTAGTAATTTTGCAGACGGCCAATGGCGATACCATGTGTTGAGCTTTAGATCAGGGGGAATAACCGCGAACACGTGCAACGATGTTGCGCGAAGAGCCCGCTGAAATTCTTTTTTTGCCCGCGGTAGATGATAATTCGCAGTCACAAGGCGTAGACTGGTTACTCCATTAGCCTCAGCCCAAAGAGCCGCAGAATGCGCATTTCCAATAGTGTCACGTGCGGCTGCATCCAAATCAACACAGCATTCAAGGGCGCGTATCTGCGGCGCGCTCAAGCTAAGTGTGCGCTTCAGACTTGTTCGCGAAATACCCTCGCCAACACCGGTGACTAGCATTTGGGATGCCCGTCCCTCAGACAAAAGACGCAACCCTTCTTCAATGCGCGCCTGCCCGCCCGTCGCAACAACAATGCCGTCTGTTATGCTGATATCATCTGGTGCTGGTTTTGGCAGTGTCAGAATAAAATGCTGCAGCATGGCAATAAGCGATAATGTAAGGAAAACACACAACACAGCTGTCGAGCGAAGCAGGGCTTTCAGCATAGATAGGTTATCTGTTGTCATAATAGGGCTCGTAAGGCGAGGATACTGGTTTGGCAAAAGGCAGAGCCATCGCCGGCTAACGTGAAGTGTCATGTTAAAGAAAGCTTATCTCAGATTTCATAAAACAACTAGCCACTGATGCCGTGATTTCGTTATGATATGGTCAAGCTAAAGAAGGGTGTCCAGTAATATGCTGCTGACGTGTGAAAAGTGTGAGACTATTTTCAGAATTGAAGAGACGGTGCTTACAGAAGAACAGCAGCGTGTGCGATGTTCGGTTTGTTCTCATGTATGGGAGCCACCGCGTAATAAGCCGATAATATCCGATAATGAACTTATTACCGAAACAGCCTCTCGGTTGCGAACGCCAACCCTTATTCTTATTGTGATGATGCTTTTTACGTCCGGTCTTTACATGTTCCGGGGGACGGTAACAGCACAGGTGCCAGAATTGATTGCACCGTTCGAATTTTTTGGTCTGGATGTCGGGCCTGATATCTCATCATTGTCAGTGCAGAATTTAAAAGCGGACTATCACGGTAATCTGCTGCGTATTCGGGGCTCTGTTATAAATACAGCTAGTTTTCGTGCGCATGCCGCCCCGCTTCAGGTCACTGTTATTGGCGAGGATAAAATAATGCTGGCAACACAACGGATCCTGCCCGATGACAGGTTCATTGATGCTGGCGGGATGACAGAGTTTTTTCTACAAGTCGAGGTTGAGAACGCCGCCGCCGCTGATGTGCGTGTCGTCCCGGTAGCAGAGCGTCTGCAACGCTCCTTTTTCTAACAGCC
>DGJU01000086.1:10570-16522 GCA_002387605.1 Alphaproteobacteria bacterium UBA4588
CTATCAGCCCGGTTCCTATCAGAATGGATTATCTTCAAGTGCAATAAGGTCATCAACCGTTCTGCGGGGGCGCAATATATGCGCTTGTCCCTGATAGATAATGATTTCAGCTGCTTCGGGGCGGGTATTGTAATTAGACATCATAACAGCCCCATAAGCGCCAGCTGACATGACAGCAAGACAGCTTCCTTCCGGAACATCAGGCATCATCCGGTCAGTGCCAAGATAGTCACCTGTTTCGCAGACGGGACCAACGATATCTGCAATACCAGTTGCTGTCTGCTGCGGGCCAACTGGCTCAATACGGTGATAGGATTCATACAAAGTTGGGCGGATAAGGTCATTCATCGCACCATCTGTGATGATGAAGCGTTTATCTTCGCCCTGCTTTGTATAAAGATTGGTGACAAGCAGGACACCATTATCAGCAGCAATGCATCGGCCTGGTTCAAACCCGAGCTGATATCCACGATTCGCAAAAATACGTGTAACCAACGCACCATAGGCCGCAAAATCAGGATCACTATCGCCCTCATAGTCAATTCCAAGCCCGCCACCCAGATCAAGAATGGGCACATCCAATCCTTCGGCGCGCAAGCTGTCGGCAATTTCCAGTAGCGCCTGATAGGCCATCTCGAAGGGGGCAAGGTTACGCAATTGCGAGCCAATATGAACCGCAAGGCCGCGTGGTATAATATGGGGGTTGGCGCAAATCTCACGATAGAGATGGGCTGCTTCGCCATCCTCTACAGGAATACCAAATTTTGTAGAACGCTGACCTGTCGAAATTTTCTTGTGGCTCCCGGGATCAACATTCACATTGACCCGCAACGCAACAGGCGCTTGTAAGTTCATAGCGTTAGCAATGGCAGAGATATGGGCAATTTCAGCTGCTGATTCAGCATTAATCTGACCGACACCTTCACCAAGGGCGGCGCGAATTTCATCATCTGTCTTACCAACACCGGAAAATACAATCTTATCAGCTGGAATGCCCGCAGCAAGAGCGCGCCGCATCTCGCCGCCAGACACAATATCAGCGCCCGCACCGCACGATGCCAGCAGCGAGAGAATGCCAATAGCAGAATTTGCTTTGACAGCATAATGAACGCGCGCATCAACTTCTGACAGCGACTTTGTGAAGGTTGTAAATGACCGTACAAACCCCTCACCAGAATAAACATAAAGCGGGGTTCCATACTGTGCAGCAAGCTCATCAGCCCGCATGCCTGAAATGGTAAGGTGGCCTGATGCATCTCTTAGGATATCATTCATCATATTATCACTTCTGTCTTACGTAAGGGAGGGCTTAGCTATTTGCCTGTTCTGCTGCTACCTCTGAGGGGCGCAGTGGCTCTCCGCGCTTGCCGCAGGCAGACAGACTGATACCAAGACCCATAACAAGTATTCCTGATATAATCAGCCGTGATAAAAAACTTTTCACATTATGCGATATCGTCATGTCTCGTGCCCTTTTTCTTAACGTCATATTATAGGAGGCTAGCCTTCAAGGAAGGCTTTTCGTGCAGCTGCAATCCGCGCCCGCACTTCATCTGGTGCTGTCCCGCCAAAACTGTTCCGGGCGGCCACACAATGGTCAATCGACAACACCGTCTGCACCGCTTCATCAAGGCGTGGTTCAATTTCCTGCATAGCGCTAAGTGGTAATTCATCAAGCGCACAGTGATGCGTATCGGCCAGTGATACAATACGGCCTGTAATATGATGCGCATCACGGAACGGCATTTTAAGAGCGCTGACCAGATAGTCTGCAAGGTCTGTTGCTGCTGGATGACCAGAGGCTAGCGCTGCCCGCATTGCTTGCTGATTAACGCTCATATCATCAATCATACCTGTCATAGCCGCAAGACAGACTGCTAAGGATGCTTCAGCATCAAAGACGGGCTCCTTGTCTTCCTGCATATCCTTGCCATAGGCAAGCGGCAGACCTTTCAGAACGGTTAGCAAGGAAACAAGGTCACCAATGATTCTTCCCGGCTTTGCACGAATAAGCTCAGCAGCATCCGGATTGCGTTTCTGCGGCATAATGGATGAGCCGGTTGTGAAGGCATCTGACAGGCTGATAAAGGTGAACCTGTCTGTTGACCAGATAACAATTTCTTCTGCCAATCGTGAGAGATGGGTTGCACAAATTGCGGCAGCTGCCATGAATTCAACAGCAAAATCACGCGCCGAGACAGCATCCATCGCATTTTCCATAGGCCGATCAAAGCCAAGCAAAGTAGCTGTCTGATGCCGGTCAATCGGATGGGATGTGCCGGCAAGGGCTGCGGCGCCCAGAGGTGATTCGTTCATCCGTTTGCGGCAATCAGCAAGCCGGCTGCGATCGCGGCCCATCATCTGGACATAGGCCATGAGATGAAACCCAAAGGTAATTGGCTGAGCTGTCTGCAGATGGGTATAGCCTGGCATTACGGTTTCAGCATGCGCATCTGCTTGTGTTAGCAAGGCCGACTGAAGCGCCCGCAATTGGTCGTCCAGACCATCAATAGCATCGCGGAGCCATAGTCTGATGTCTGTAGCAACCTGATCATTACGTGAGCGTGCGGTATGTAATCTGCGGGCCGGGTCGCCAATAAGCTCTGCGAGCCGCGCCTCGACATTCATATGAATATCTTCTAATGCCTCAGAGAAGGTAAAAATGCCATCAGCAATTTCGGTCTCTATCTGAGCAAGGCCTGTCGTGATGGCCGCTAAATCATCAGCTGTGAGGATGCCGGCTGCTTGCAGCATGGTTGCATGTGCGCGTGAGCCTGCGATATCTTGCCGGAACAACGCCTTGTCATAAGAGATAGAGGCATTTATATCGAGCATAAGCTGTGAGGGGCCACCGGCGAACCGCCCGCCCCATATTGAAGAAGCTGAATTTTGTGAAGGTGGGGTTGTCTTGTCCGTCATGGTTAATTCTGCTGTTACTCTATTAACGCTTTAAAAAGGATGTCCTGTGGTGAGTTATAAGACAGAAATACAAAAGAATCAGCATGAAATCACGCGTCGGCGGTTCACGCAGCTGTCTTGTGCAACTGGTTTTGCGTCTTTGCTCGCATCACCCCTGTGTGCCGCCCCTCTTTCTCTGTCGCTCGAAGCTGGTGAAAAACCGCTTCCTGAGGCGCCAATCAGCACGGCATCAGGTGCTGACTTTGTTCTATCTGAGGTTCGCGAATTTGACCTTATCATTAATTTCTGGGCGACATGGTGTCCGCCATGCGTTCATGAATTACCGCAGTTAAATACGATAGCTACTGAGCTGAGTGCCGACGGAATCAAAGTTATTCTTGTTAGTATGGATAGAGGCGGGGCGGCTATGGCAGGTCCATTTCTGAGCGAGCGGAATATTACAGCGCCTCTGTCTTTGTATGATCCGTCTGCTAGCTGGGCGCGCGCCTTGGCGCTAAAGGGTTTGCCAACAACGCTTCTTATCAAGAAAAATAGCGAATCCTATCAGGTTCATACAGGTCCGGCAGACTGGGATGATGACAAAATAAAAGGCCAGATAAAAAGCTATCTGGCCTCTTGATATTCGGATGAACGAAGCGGCTATTAGCCGAGTTCTTTATCTAGTTCTGGGACCGCATCAAACAAATCGGCAACAAGACCATAATCAGCAACCTGAAATATTGGTGCTTCATCATCTTTATTGATAGCAACGATAACTTTACTATCTTTCATGCCGGCTAGATGCTGGATAGCACCGGAAATACCAACAGCCATATAGAGGTCTGGTGCAACCACCTTGCCTGTCTGGCCAACTTGATAATCATTTGGCACAAACCCAGCATCAACGGCGGCGCGTGATGCGCCAACAGCAGCGCCTAGTTTATCAGCTACTTTTTCCAGCATGACAAAATTCGCACCATCCTGCATACCGCGTCCACCTGACACAACAATACCAGCTGATGTAAGCTCAGGGCGCTCAGACTTTGACAGCTCGGATTTCTCAAAGCGGGAAAGGCCAGCTTCACCCGTTACAGGAACAGCTTCAATCTTTGCCGTTCCCCCTGATGCAGCGGCAGGCTCAAAGGCTGTACTGCGCACTGTGATAATTTTCACAGCTTCGTTAGATGACACTGTTGCCAGTGCGTTACCGGCGTAAATAGGGCGCTGAAATGTAGCAACATCAACAACTTTGATAATGTCAGAAATCTGAACTGTATCAATCAGGGCTGCAACGCGCGGCATAATATTTTTACCGTAAGTCGTTGCCGGCGCCAGAATATGGCTATAGTTGCTGGCAATGCCAGAAATAAGCGGCGCAACATTTTCAGCAAGCCCATATGTATATTCATCTGCATCAGCGACGAGGACAGTTGAAACACCAGCAATCTCAGCAGCTGCATTCGCAGCAGCATCGCAGCCTGAACCAGCAATAAGAACTGAGATATCGCCACCAATTTCACCAGCAGCAGCAACTGCATTTAGCGTGGCAGGCAGAATTGTTTCATTATTATGATCAGCAATGACAAGGATACTCATTATATCACCTTTGCTTCGTTTTTGAGTTTATCGACGAGTTCGGATACAGAGCCGACTTTTATGCCGGCCTGACGAGCAGCAGGTTCTTCAACCTTTACTGTTGTAAGGCGGGGTGTTGTATCAACGCCTAAATCAGCAGCACTCATCTGGTCAATCGGCTTTTTCTTCGCTTTCATGATATTTGGGAGTGAGGCATAGCGCGGCTCATTCAGACGCAAATCAACGGTTATCACCGCTGGCATCTTCACCGAAATATGCTCAAGCCCGCCATCAACTTCACGGATGATTGCAGCATTATCACCTGCCAGCTCAACACCGGAGGCAAACGTGGCTTGCGCCCAGCCAAGCAACGCAGACAGCATCTGACCGGTTTGATTGCTGTCATCATCAATCGCCTGCTTGCCGCATAGCACGAGACCAGGCTGTTCTTTATCAACAACCGCTTTCAGGCATTTTGCCACTGACAGGGGCTCGGTTTCCTGATCGGCTTCGATATGGATGCCGCGATCGGCGCCCATTGCCAGACCTGTCCGAATGGTTTCTTGGGATTGTGTTGGGCCAACCGAGACAAGAATGATTTCATCTGCCTGCCCGGCTTCTTTGATCCGCAAGGCTTGCTCAACCGCGATTTCGTCAAACGGGTTCATCGCCATTTTGACGTTTGCCAGCTCAACACCTGACTGGTCAGGCTTCACACGCACTTTGACATTATAGTCGATGACGCGTTTCACAGGGACAAGAATTTTCATTATAGTCTTCCTCTTTTTTATCTTATTGGCAGACAGGAACATGAACATGGCTATTATTCAAGCCATTAGACGCGTCCTGCTGAGAATATTTTGCCTTAAATA
This sequence comes from Alphaproteobacteria bacterium UBA4588, assembly GCA_002387605.1. GTDB lineage: Bacteria > Pseudomonadota > Alphaproteobacteria > Puniceispirillales > Puniceispirillaceae > UBA4588. The sequence goes on from DGJU01000086.1 coordinate 15,916, forward strand.
TTACCGCCCGGCACCCATAATATATCAGCTTTCCCCTTATCATTTGCTGCACGTGCAAGCACAAACAGCAAATCAGATACTCTATTAATAAACCGCATTGCATGTTCATTAACAGACTCTTCGACAGCTAATTCCGTCATGTGGCGCTCGGCTCTGCGTGCCACAGTCCGTGCCAGATGAAGCCAAGCCGATAACTCGCTTCCCCCCGGCAGGATAAAGGATGTCAGAGGATTAAGATCAGCATTGATTGCATCAATCTCTGATTCGAGGCGTGTGACCTGACTAGCTGTGATCCTCAGCTCACCATCTTTGCGCTTTTCGGCATCAGTTTCAGGTGTTGCAAGGTCAGCGCCAAGGTCAAAAAGGTCATTTTGAATGCGGCCAAGAATGTCATCCATCTGACCGGTGCAAAATCGGCGGGCTAGGCCCATAACAGAGTTAAGCTCATCTACTTCACCAAAGGCTGAGGGCCGTAACCCATGTTTTGATACACGGGCACCACCAACAAGGCTGGTTTTGCCATCATCACCTGTCCGGGTGTAGATTTTATTTAGTTTTACCATTGTTTTATCCCTGGTCTATGTCCGGCTTTCTGTCGTTAAACTCT
>DGJU01000086.1:16565-21073 GCA_002387605.1 Alphaproteobacteria bacterium UBA4588
GTTATGGCCTAAGATCGACGCAGCCACAAAAGTACAACAAATACGAGGAGGGCAAGAGCTTGGACGACAATCCGGTAGCGCATAATCGTATTTGATTTACTTTTATTGTAGGCGCCGCCGCGGCCCATTGTAATCACGCCCCAAAATAAAATGCCTGCGACGCTTAGCAGGGCGATGCCCATTATGACATCCTGCCATCCGCTTGAAAGAACTGTCATGATGAAAAAATCCTGTAAAAAAACTGATCTGAAATATACTCTTCCCTCTTAACATGGCCTAGCCGTGTTTATTCTCAAGGGGGGGCTCTGTTGCTACTTTCCTTAAACGTCAGATGAAAGACCACGTCTGCGGCAGGCAGCAACTAGCGTGTTGCGCAAAAGACAGGCAATTGTCATTGGCCCAACGCCGCCTGGTACAGGCGTTATCGCGCTGGCAACCTGCTCTGCTTCAGCATAATGAACATCACCTGTTAATCTAAATTTTCCCTCACCGCGCTCAGGAGCCGGAATGCGGTTAATGCCAACATCAATGACGATAGCGCCTTTTTTGATCCAGTCACCACGCACCATTTCTGGACGCCCCACCGCGGCAATAATAATATCAGCTTCACGGCAGATGGCCGGGATGTCGGGGGTGCGTGAATGTGCGATAGTCACTGTTGCATTGGCGGCTAGCAGAAGTTGGGCCATTGGTTTGCCAACAATATTAGACCGGCCAAGAATAACAGCATGTTTGCCGGCCAGATCGCCAATATGGTCAATCAGCAGCATCAGACAGCCATAAGGTGTGCAGGGGATAAGGGCATCCTGACCCGTTGCTAGGAGACCTGCATTTACAACATGAAAGCCATCAACATCCTTTGCCGGGTTAATGGCTTGAATGACAGCGTGCGAATCAATTTGCTTCGGTAGGGGAAGCTGAACCAGAATACCGTCAATGGCATCATCAGCATTCATCTCCTCTATCAAGGAGAGCAGGTCGGCTTGGGTTGTTTCTGCGGGCAGCCGGTGCTCGATAGACCGCATACCAGACTGGGTCGTACGCTCACCCTTGTTCCGCACATAAACTTCTGAAGCGGCATCTTCTCCAACAAGGATAACAGCAAGCCCCGGTACAATATCATGAGCCTCTTTCAGTTGAGCAACTCTTACTGTGATGCTTGCGACTAGTTTCTCTGAAAAGGCTTTTCCATCAATGCGCGCTGCTGTCATAATTCATCCTTCTTCTTGGGGACCAAAACGAAAAAACTATGGGCCATATTACCCGGTATAATAATGGATATTTTACTGTGTGTATTCGAGCATAAGATTGCGCAGAAACTGGACCGCTAAAAAAACAATAATGGGGCTTAAATCGATGCCCCCTAATTCAGGAAGCACAGACCGAATGCGAGACAGCAAAGGCTCATGAAGGCGGCTCAGCGACTGGAGAATCACACGCACAAAAGGCTGCCACGGATTAATGATTTTGAACGATACCAGCCAGCTTGCAATGACATAAGCAAGCAGTGAGAAAATATAGATATCAATAATGCTATTAATAAGAATTATGACTGCATTCATGTTGACCGCCCGGCGTTGTCAGGTGAAATGCCACATTTTTGCGGCGTGAGTTAGCGCGTCTTTATACGACCAACTCCTATTCTTTCCGACCGCACTGTAATCCCACATGCTCAAAATGACAATATCAGCCCGCATATTGAGGGCTAAAAAAGGTGCGGCATAACTTCTACTGAGTATTAGTTCCTTTGAATAGCGCCAGCTAAAATGAGGCAGAAGGATAATTCAAAAGAGTTGGTCATTCACCTTAAGTTCAATGACATAATTGAGTTAATTCTAATATTCCTGATGGCATAACAACCTGTCAGGAATATGTCATGAAAACCCAAAAGGCTAATCAAATCATTTCTTATGTGAGCTTGTTTGGTTATTCTTGTGGCGATTATGCTTTTGCGTTTTGTGCCTGTTTGCTGGTCAGTTTCTGTATCACTTTGACAGCGTGCGGTGGCGGCGGCAGTAGTATCACGGGCGGCGGCAATACTGGTATTTCTGGTGTCGGCGCTGTGTCGGAATTTAGGGCGCAATCAGGCTTAGCGTTGGTCTCGGCAGCTAGTGCTTACCATGGAGGGCATGATGGTCAGTCTGTGAAGGTTGGTGTTGTTGATTCGGGCATTGATGCCAGTCATAGCGAATTAGCGGGCCATGCCACTGGCGGCGGAGATTGGCAAAGCGCTTCGAATGGTCTTTTCGATCCCTTTGGACATGGAACGCATGTTGCGAGTATTCTGGGCGGTGCCCGCGATGGTGCAGGCATGCATGGTGTTGCGCCGAACGCGTCGCTTTACTCATACAGAATCCTAAACGCGCTAGGGTATTTTGGTGGCAAGACAGGAAACCAGATGGTGCCAGATGTTGTGCAAGCATCCCAGCGTCACAATGTTACCATTCTCAATAATAGCTGGGGGTCTCATACTGAAATCAATGATTTATCAAAAGCACAAATTGAAACACGGCTCGCACAAGAGCTAGCGGCATGGCAGGAAGCGGTGGCTGATGGCATGGTGATCGTTTGGGCGGCAGGGAATGACCGCGATAATAATGTTTCGATTAGAGCAGGATTACCGGCTTATTTTGAAAATCTAAAGCCGGGCTGGCTCGCTGTTGTTGCTGTTGGCCCTGATGGCTCTGAGCCATCCTATACGAACCGGTGCGGCGTCTCATCTGAGTGGTGTGTTACAGCGCCTGGCGGCGGCGATAATTCAGCATCAGAGGGTATCTTGGCGGCGCAGACAGGCGGCGGCTTCACCCGAAAATCAGGCACATCCATGGCAGCGCCGCATGTTGCTGGCGGCCTTGCCCTGCTGATGGGTGCGTTTCCGTCTCTGACAACACAAACAGCAGCGGCGCGTCTTCTTGAAACAGCCACTTACACCGGACTTCGTACAGCAGATGGCTGTACTATATCTAATTGTTCGGTCAGCCAGATGCGGGCTGTGTTTGGACAAGGCATGATGAATATTGAAGCTGCCTTGCGCCCCGTTTCCGGGCTTCAGATTCAAACAGCCCGCGGACGCTCGCTGCTTTCTGCGTCGCGTCTTGCGTTAGGACCTGTTTTGTTTGATGCGGTGCCGCGCAGCCTGCAGGGTCGGAACTTGCGTCTTTATGATACCTTCGATGGCGCTCATTTTTCGGTACCAGTGCAAAGCTTGATAGAGAGTTCGCAAGCGCGGCTTGATATGCGAACAGCGTCTTTGGCAGCACAGAATAGCTTTGCGCCTGCCAGACAGCTTGCTAGTGCCTCTTTGCGCGATGAGGCGGTAAATCCTTGGCATAAACGACAGCTCACAAACGCGCTACATAGCTATCCAGAACAACTAACGGAGATGTCTGTTCTGCCATCACAAATACACGCGTCTGTTTCGGCTCCGGCAGGTTTTCTGGCCCGCTTTAATCTTGATGCATCGCGTCAGTCTGCCTCGCTTCTAAAACGTGTTTCCTCCAGACAGGGCCAGCACTGGATTGGTCTTGGGGCGGCCCGCGCAGAAAACCGCTGGCTCGATAGTCAAGGGGCAGGCGGGCTGATACTCGGTACATCAGATGATGTATGGATCTTTGGTGGACTATTGAGGAAGTTCCGGCAAATTGAACTACAGATAGAAGCGCTTATCGCAACATCCCACATGTCATCAGATAGGTCGATTATCACAGAGGCATCAGCTGTCCTATCCTCTGTTGGTACGTCAGTTCATCATAAAGTAACGCCTAAAGATAGGCTAACCATTAGTCTGTTTCAGCCGCTTCATCTGGAGGCAGGGCGTATTATTGTATCGGGGCTTATGGGGTCTTCATCTCCGCAAGATATCAGCCTTGATAGTGCGAACCGCAAGCTGCGTATCGGAGGTGGGTGGCAACATATCATTGCCTCTAATATGTCGGCTCAGCTGAGCTATCAGGCGGAGTACGACCTCTCAACTGATAAGGTTTCAGAGCAGTTTATTTACGGCAGAGTTTTGCTTTACTTCTGATTAACAGTTTTTTAAGTGAACCGGCGTAACCTGAAGCAATGTATTTTAGATTTCCCCACCGCCTCAGATATCTTTTCCTCAAGAAATTTCTATTATGACATTTCTGACAGGCATCTATGTTGTGATAGGGCCCACCGTTCGTTGGCGAGCGAAGTATATCCTCATTCTGCTTATCTGCTTGGCATCTCATATAGTGTTGGCTGAAACCATACCGACAACTGTTCCTGATATTCACACCCTTCATACTCAGATTTCAACCGCTCTTGAAAAGGGTGAGGCCAAGGCAGCATGGCAAGAATATCGCTCTCAGCTTGATTTTCTCTATGCGCCGCTTGACCTGATTTTGCTTTATGTTCGGCTTGCTGATGAAGCAGGCGCGCCAGAAGAGGCAAAAAGTATTCTGCGAACAGCTGCCACATTCTATCCAGATGATAAAAGAGTTCAGCGGGCCTTTCTCATCTACGCCTATGCCCGTCATTCATGC
>DGJU01000086.1:21102-34260 GCA_002387605.1 Alphaproteobacteria bacterium UBA4588
CCCACCTTAGTCCGGCGCGGCTCTTTCCTATACAGCAAACACAACAAGCCATAAATGACGCTTACCTGATTGACTATTTAACCCAGTATTGTGACCGCACTACCCATCAGACCTATAATTTAGGCCTATCCTTCTATCAGGCACAGCTGAGCAATTCAGGGTTTTCCAATACACATATCAAGGCATCGAGTATCACCCCATCTGATGGTTCTGTGCTGTCTAATTTTTGCGAAGTATATCCTGCGCTCTGCCCGCGTAATTTGCAGTTTCAGGTTACTCATGAGCCAGCCTCCTATCTTGTTATGCAAAGCGCGGTAGGCGTTAGCGCACAGCAACAACTAAATGCCCGCATCAATCGAACCCTCAATATATCATGGCGCCATAGTGCGACCCACTCAGCAAATATTTACCAAGATAGTATGATGTTGACGGGCAGTTTGGAGCGCCGTTTATCGTCCAACCGCACAGTCTTTGTGATTGGCGAAGTGGGGCTGGATGATCTTGCAACGACAGATAGTCATGCTCGTTATTATCAAACAAGGCCTCAGCTTCGTCTCGGTATCAAGGAGACACGTCAAAAGCAGATTAATCCGCTTATGCCGCAGCAATCACTTCTGGTGATCTCACGGGGGCAGGTTAATAGCTCGTCAGGAGCTATTAATGATAGCCAATATGCTGCGTCTGGCACTTGGTTTCTGTCGCCCAGCCTGAGCTTGCGGGCTCATTTATCTACTATTTATCGGGATTACCCTTCATCATACGTGCAGGGCGATAGCCTTCTTATCGGCAGGTCAGTCTCGTTGCGCAAACAGTTTCAAAAGGATGCTGTGATAAGTCTAAGGAATTTTGGCCTTACCGGCATATTGCTTGAATTAACAGAAACCAGCGAAGCCTTTTCACGTCCCCTTGCGTGGCTTACCGCTCCCCATACGCGGAAAACCCAGCGTTCGAATATGGTGTTTACCATTTCTTTGCCTGAGCCAAAATGGACTATATCAACTGCAATAACGCATCTGAAAATACGGTCTGAAAACCAGAGTGAACGGAATGAAAGTATAAATTTCGAAATCGGTATCTCTCTCAAATTTTGACGAAATTACGTTAATTACAACTTCTAGTTATTATTAAAAATATAGCTCAATTTATGATACGTTTATAACAAGAAAAATATGAGTAGAATAACACTCATAAAGTGTATATTATTAGAATGTAAGGAAGGAGAGGAAGAAATGAAAACGTTGCTTGGATATGAAAATAGTCTATGCCGTGATTTCATTCGGGACCATTTAACGGTTATGGCTCCCGAGATGCATATCATGGTTGCGGGCACGAATCGTGAGTGCCTTCAGCTTGCTGCTGAATCTTCACAACTATCTGTTGTTGGGCTTGATACAGAAATGCTCGATATGGATGGCGTAACAGGATTACGTCAGATGATTGCCCAATGTGCTGGGCTGGTTCCGGTTGCTTTGATAGGCCCGCTTCGCGGTGGGTCAGATTTACGGGATTATCTTGCGGCAGGCGCATCGGGGTATCTACCCTATTCGCTTGGCACTGATGCCTTGCTAGCGGCCTTACAGATGGTCGCGGCTGGTGAGGTTTATGTTCCGGTAGAGATGATGGCAGCTGATAGTCCGATTACGCCGCGCAGTCAGGGATGGCTAACGGGGCGTGAACGCGATGTCTTAAATGGGTTGCTTTCTGGTCAATCAAATAAAGAAATTGCCCGCAAACATGGGTTAAGTGAGGTGACAATAAAGCATCACCTCAAGAGCTTGCGCTCAAAGCTAGGAGCCCGAAATCGCACCCATGCTGTCTGCCGCGCCATTGAATTAGGTGTTGCAGAAGATAGTCAGGTTGTTGCGTAAGACTGGTAGTTGCTTTGTTATATAATTTTAAGAATACCTGATAAGATGCCTTTGCAAAAAAACCGTTATTAGCCGGTAGGCAATCAGTGATAACGCTCTGCTGATTGCCTGCTGGATTCTATGTCACGGCGGGCTCGTTATGTTTTATTTTGCCGGTTTTCAATAAGCTCTTCTACAACCGATGGGTCTGCTAGTGTTGATGTATCCCCAAGATTGGAAAAATCATCAGCAGCAATCTTGCGCAAAATCCGGCGCATAATTTTGCCTGACCGTGTTTTTGGCAGCCCCGGTGCCCATTGTAATAAATCAGGGGTTGCAATAGCGCCAATTTCAGCCCGTACCCATTTTCGTAAATTTGCCCGCAATTCGTCAGACGGCTCTTGTCCGAGATTAAGTGTGACATAGGCATAGATACCCTGCCCCTTAATGTCATGCGGATACCCAACGATCGCTGCTTCAGCTACATGTGGGTGCGCTACAAGGGCTGATTCAATTTCGGCTGTTCCCATGCGATGACCAGACACATTCAGCACATCATCAACCCGCCCCGTAATCCAGAAATAACCATCTTCATCGCGGCGTGCCCCATCGCCCGAAAAATAGCGTCCTTCAAATGCTGAAAAATAGGTTTCGATAAACCGCTGATGATCGCCATACACAGTCCGCATCTGACCGGGCCATGACCGATTGATACAGAGATTGCCTTCGCCAACACCCTCGATAATATTATTTTCATTATCAACAAGCACAGGCTCAATGCCAAAGAAGGGGCGCGTTGCAGAGCCAGGTTTAGTTGGTGTAGCGCCGGGCAGGGGGGTAATCAGAATGCCGCCTGTTTCAGTCTGCCACCAGGTATCGACTATGGGACAACGGCTATCACCTACAACGTCGCGATACCACATCCACGCTTCTGGATTAATCGGCTCTCCAACCGAGCCAAGTAAACGTAAAGACGATCTGTCCCATTTTTTGACTGGCCCATCTCCTTCACGCATCAACGCCCTGATGGCTGTTGGCGCAGTATAGAACAGGCTAACCTTATGCTTTTCGATAACCTGCCAGAACCTGCCAGAATCAGGGTAGGTGGGAACGCCCTCAAACATCAGCGTTACGGCCCCATTCGCAAGGGGGCCATAAACAATATAACTATGCCCCGTTACCCAGCCAACATCAGCCGTACACCAATAAACATCACCATCTTGATAATCGAATACATAATGATGGGTCATAGAGGCATAGACCATGTAGCCGCCCGTTGTATGCAAAACACCCTTAGGCTTGCCCGTCGAGCCTGATGTGTACAGGATAAACATCGGGTCCTCAGCGCTCATGTCTTCTGCGGGGCAGTCAGCCGATACAGCAGCAGTGGCGTCATGATACCAGACATCACGCCCGTCGACCCAGTGAATGTCGCTGCCTGTGCGTTTAACAACAAAGCAGGTTGTGCAATCTGGGCAGGTTTCAAGCGCTTTATCAGTATTTGCCTTAAGCGGGATAGCTTTGCCGCCGCGGACGCCTTCATCGGAGGTGATAACACAGTTTGACTGGCAATCTTGAATTCTGCCTGCCAGCGCTTCAGGAGAGAAGCCACCAAACACCACAGAATGGATTGCCCCAATGCGCGTACATGCCAGCATAGCAACAGCAGCTTCAGGCACCATAGGCATATAAATTGTAACGCGGTCGCCTTTGGTAATACCGCGCTCTTTCAGCGCATTGGCAAACCGGCAGACCTGCTCATGCAACTCTTTATAGGTAATATGAAGCGCATCAGCCGGATCATCACCTTCCCAGATGATGGCTGTCTGGTCACCGCGGGTGGCAAGATGTCTGTCGAGGCAATTTTCTGAGGCGTTTAACGTGCCATCTTCAAACCATTTAATCCGAACATCTGCTTTATCATAGGATACATCCGACACCGTGCTAAAGGGCGTTTTCCATGTAATGCGTTTTCCATGTTCGGCCCAGAAGCTATCATTATTCTCGAGGGATGCCTGATATAATGTCTGATAACCGGCCTCATCAATATGAGCCTGTTCTGCCTGCTTTGCGCTTGGCGCGAAAATGCGTGTTTCAGTCATCTGTAAAAATCCTCCGCAAACTTCAAAATTATATGTCTTTTGTGAGCCGCCACCTTGATGCTCCGTGATATTATAAAGACGCGCCAAGAGCAAGTATGGGCATCTGACACTGGCTTAGTTTTCGCCGGCTTCAGTCACCTCATAAAGCAGGTCTTCTGCCTCTTGCTGGCTTTCAAGAGACAGCACGCGGCGGGCATGTTCATGAGAAAAACCAGCGCGCGCTAGTTTTCCAAGCTGTTTCTGCCGCTCATCCAGTTCTATCGGAAAATTTCGACTATAAGGCCCGATGCGTTTTTTGCGGGCACTGATAATGCAAGCGGCAAGTTCTATGGCGTGTGGGTCATGACGGCCAGTATCAGACGGAGGGCGTGACATAAGCTCAGAGATGAGGTCGCTCTTAATACCTGACTGCATGAGTTTATGCGTAAGGGCGGCGCGTGACTGGCCTTGTGCCCGACCACTGCGTATTTTTGAAAGGGCAAATTGCTGATCATCGACATAGCCGAGGCGCTGACAGTCTTCGATAGTTATTGCAATAGCTGGCAGCAGCCTGTCTTCGGGTACTGTTTCAAGTTTGCGGGCGGCAAACCGGATCAGAACCTGTTTTAACCGATGGGTTGTGGTTGCATAGCGCCCAAGATAATGCAGTGCCTTATTGCGAAGCCGTGCCTGAATACGGCTATCTGAAGGAGGGGGGCGTGCATCGGACCTGTCGGCAGGACGGCGAGTTTTAGACGGCTCGTTCATGACCGTTAGTCTAGCAGTTGCTATTGTGGGCGCACAGCCTTATTTCTGAGATGCAGAAGAACATATCAGGGTAGCCAGACACAGATGACAAAACATACCGAACAGACGGATAGCGCGGCGACGCTTCTACGCCCCATCCAGATAAAGTCATTGAATGTAATCGGGATTACAACGTTATATCAGAAAGAAGTTCAACGGTTCATGAAGGTCGCGATGCAGGCCTTATGTGCGCCTGTTGTAACAGCGATGCTGTTTATGATGGTTTTTTCGGTTGCGCTTGGCGACCGCGCTGCGCCCTATGAAGGGATCCGGTTTGCAGCCTTTCTTGCGCCGGGTCTCATTATGATGGCAGTTCTGCAAAATGCGTTTGCCAATACATCCTCATCATTCGTCATCGGAAAAGTTCAAGGCAATATTGTCGATATTTTGATGCCGCCTCTCGGGCCGGGTGAAGTGCTGACAGCAATGGTATGCGCAGGCATTACCCGCGGCGTTCTTGTTGGTTGCGCCTGTGCTATAACGCTTATTTTTCTGGGCGGGCTTGGCATGCCAGCCGCGCCCTTCATTGCTGTTATCTTTCTTGTTCTTGGTGCGGTATTGATGTCCTTTGCCGGTGTTCTAGCCGGGATTTGGGCGCAGAAATTTGATTCGCTTGCCGCAATCACTAATTTTATTATTCAGCCACTCGCCTTCCTGTCAGGAACATTTTATTCAGTGCATGCCCTGCCAGCGCCTTTTGATGTTATCGCCGCATCAAACCCTGTCTTTATGGTGATTGATGGGTTTCGCTATGGTATGATAGGACAGGCTGATGGCTCTCTGCTGTTTGGGGGCAGCATCTTGCTTGCGCTCAATATTACGCTCGCGATAGTTTGTTTTTACATTTTAAAAAGTGGTTATCGCTTGAAAAGCTAACCTACGCTCTGGCACACTATGCGGCATATCGTTACCGGTTTCCGCAAAATATAACATCTCCTTCGTATGACTGGCCGAAAGACACATGCTGATGACTGAAAATACAAAGACAGATGCGCGCTATGACGGGATTTTACCTGTTCAGCAACTTCATCAGGCCGTTGACGCAGGCCAGCTGATAGCATCAGCGCCGCTCGCAGATGGCCAGCTTCAGCCCGCCAGCCTTGATTTGCGTCTTGGCCCGCGCGCGTGGCGCCTGCAAGCTTCTTTCCTGCCTGGAGCAGGTCAGAAGGTGCAAGAGAAAATTGATAGATTTGCGATGCATGAACTTGATCTCTCAGATGGCGCGGTTCTGGAAAAAGGATGTGTTTATCTGGTTGAGTTGATGGAACGGCTTGCCTTGCCAGAAAATCTGTCAGCCATCGCTAACCCGAAAAGTTCAACTGGCCGGCTAGATGTTTTCACCCGCCTGATTAGTGACGGTGCGCAGGAATTCGAATCTGTTGCTGCTGGTTATGAAGGCCCGCTTTATGCAGAAATATCGCCGCGTACATTTTCTATTTTAGCCCGTCAGGGTAGCCGGCTATCGCAGCTTCGCCTGCGCCGCGGTGCATCGCGTCTAGATGATGCCCAGCTTGCAGAATTGCAGCAAAGTCATGGTCTTGTCAGTGCCACTGCTAATCCAGATGCTGGCGGTAAAGATAATTCGGACTTTTTAGCCAGCATCAATGATGGCATTGGCTTGTCTGTTAACCTGCATGCCGATGGGCCGGATGGCATTATTGGCTGGCGTGCCCGAAAGCATGCCGGGCTTATTGATATTGATAAGCCGGCCAGTCAGCCGATTAGCCGGTTTTGGGAAGCGGTACGCACAGATGATTTAACAGGCGGTGGTCTGGTTCTTAATCCAGATGAATTCTATATCCTTGCAAGCCGTGAATTTGTTTGTGTTCCGTCATCCTACGCAGCAGAGATGCGGGCATATGATACGCGGGTCGGTGAATTCAGAGCTCATTATGCTGGGTTTTTTGACCCCGGCTTTGGAATGTCAGATATTGGTGCAGCGCCGACGCGCGCTGTGCTTGAGGTGCGCTCGCATGATGTGCCGTTCCTCATTGAGCACGGGCAAATCGTCTGCCGGCTTGTTTATGAGCCAATGGCTGATGTTCCAGAAGCGCTCTATGGCGCACAAGGGTCGGGTTCTAACTATCAATCTCAGGGGCTAAAACTTGCCAAGCATTTCTGCTAGTTTTGCATGTCCTGCTTGACTCATTATACGATAACCAGTCATACAATTCTGTTCTTCTGATCGTTGACTTAAAAAGGAACAGCGCATCATGGGCGCACCAGATGAGATAATGAGAAAAGCTGTTATGCCAACCTATGGTCGGGCACCCGTTTCGTTTGTGCGCGGCGCTGGCAGTTGGCTCTATACAGCTGAGGGTGATGCTTACCTTGATTTTGCCTCTGGCATAGCGGTGAATATTTTTGGGCATAGCCACCCGCGTCTTGTTGAGGCGCTGACAAGTCAGGCTGGCCAGTTATGGCATACATCAAACCTGTACCAGATTCCGCAGCAGGAAAAGCTGGCTTACCGCCTTGCCCAACATGCCAAGCTTGACCATACCTTCTTCTGTAATTCAGGCGCTGAGGCAAATGAAGCTGCAGTGAAAGTGGCGCGCCGGTTCCAATATCGCTCAGGTCATCCGGAAAGAATAAAAATCATTTGTGCCGGTGGTGCCTTTCATGGCCGGACACTTGCCATGCTTGCTGCAACAGATAAAGAGCTATTCCGAGAAGGCTTTGGCCCAATGCCGGAAGGGTTTGTGCATGTCCCGTTTGGCAATCTGAACGCGCTACGCGATATGATGTCTGATGACGTAGCCGCCATTATGGTCGAGCCGGTTCAAGGTGAAGGCGGCGCACGTGCTGCACCAGAGGGCTATCTTGATGGTCTGGCTGCTGCTGCCGAAGAATTTGGCGCACTTATTATTGCTGATGAAGTTCAGTGCGGGCTTGGCCGGACAGGCAAAATGTTTGCCTACCAGCATAGCTCAATTCAACCAGATGTCGTTGTGCTGGCCAAGGGGCTTGGTGGCGGTATTCCGATTGGGGCTGTCATTGCGCGCGCTGATATTGGTGAGGCTATGGGGCCAGGCAGTCATGGTTCGACCTTTGGCGGTAACCCGCTTTCCACGGCCTGCGGCAATGCTGTTCTTGATGGCCTTGAAGAAGAAGGTTTTATGGCAGGCGTACGGCATAGAATCAGCCTGCTTGATGATGTGGTCTCGCGCCTTAAAACACGCTATCCTGATATCATTATCGAGGTACGCGGTGCAGGATTTTTGCGCGGGATGAGGCTGCATGATGATATTGTTGCTGGTGAGGTAACAGCCGCGTTGCGCGAACAACAGCTTCTTATCGTGCCAGCCGCTGATAATGTTATCAGATTGCTGCCACCCCTTACCATTACCGAAGATGAAATTGCCCAAGCTGAAGCACATCTTATTACGTGTTTTGACAGCTTCTCAGCGAGTAGATAATGAGACATTTTTTAGAGTTAAGAGATTTTGACGCTGAACGGCTTACCGCTATTCTGGATATGGCAGCGGCATTGAAATCAGGTGCAGACGCCCCCAAACCGCTTGCGGGAAAAACAGTGGGCATGATTTTTGAGAAACCATCAACACGCACCCGTGTTTCATTTGAAGTAGGGATCACCCAGCTTGGCGGAACAGCGTTGATGCTCTCCTCTAGTGATTTGCAAATTGGCCGTGGCGAAGAAATCTCGGATACAGCCAAAGTGCTATCGCGTTACTTGGATGCCATCATGATCAGGGCATTATCGCATAAAACCCTAACTGAACTAGCTGAAAACGCGACAATCCCTGTGATTAATGGGCTAACAGATTTATCTCACCCCTGTCAGTTAATGGCTGATATGCAGACCATAAGAGAACGTCTTGGTCCTCTTGAGAATCAGATTGTTACCTGGTTTGGTGATGGCAATAATGTCGCTAATAGCTGGATTGAGGCCGCAGCTCTGTTTGGGTTCGAACTTCGTCTTGCCGGACCAGAAGCCTATCATTCGCCAGCTGAGCTGATTGCGTGGGCCCGCAAGAAAGGCGCCAACATCCTGTTAATGGAGGATAGCGAAGAAGCCGCCCGCAACGCTACTGTGCTGGTCACAGACGTTTGGATTTCGATGGGTGATGAAGAAGGAACGCGGGTTGCAGATTTGCATCCTTATCAGGTCAATCAGAACCTGATGAGCCGTGCCGCGCCAGATGCTATTTTTATGCATTGCCTTCCGGCTATTCGCGGTATGGAAGTAACGGCTGACGTTATTGATGGTCCGCAATCAGCTGTCTTTGATGAAGCTGAAAACAGGCTTCATGCACAGAAAGCAATTCTTGCATGTCTTTTTGATAAGAATTTTTAAGCGTTACAACACGGTATGTCGTGGCATAGGCCTTATTGCTGATGTCAAATGACGGTGATGACAGGATAGGTAGACAGTGACAGTAACGACGGATGCGCCGCAGGAAATCGTTCGCTCAGGAATAGTGCCATTTTATCTAACGGGCACTGAGGCAAGCACAATTCCGATTATTCGTGGCAGATTCGCACGGCTTTTCACCCCAGCATCAGATATTCTGAACCGCCATGATTATCCAGATGCCGTTGGTGAGCTCTGTGCCGAAAGTATGGCACTAGCAGCTTGTCTGTCTGCAACGCTAAAATTTGATGGGGTGTTTACCCTGCAGGCAAAAGGTGACGGCGCTGTCAGAACCTTATTTTCTGATGTGACCTCAGAGGGGCATGTACGTTGTTATGCGGCGTTCGATGAAGCGGCGCTTGCAGATGTTGCGCCGGCTGAGCCCTCAGTGCTGCCGCGTCTGATGGGCGGCGGCTATATGGCCTTTACGATTGACCAGTCAGATACCGACCAGCGTTATCAGGGTATTGTGGAGCTTGATGGACCACATCTTGGCGATGCAGCAGAAACCTGGTTCCGGAATTCAGAGCAAATGGCAACAAAACTTATTGCTGCTGCGCAAAAAACAGACGCAGGATGGGTATCATCTGCGCTGTTCCTGCAACAAATTGCAGTAGATGGGGGCAATCGGAATGATGATGTTGACCTTGAAGATGCGTGGCACACAGCTTTGATGTTAATGTCCTCCGTGAAGCGGACAGAAATGCTTGACCCTGATTTGCCTGATACAGACCTTCTCTTCCGTCTTTTTAATGCCCAAGCCCTTCATATTCAGGAGAGCCGGCCGCTTACCGATAGCTGTCGTTGTTCTGATGATAAGGTATACTCAATGCTGAAAAGCCTGAGTGAAGAGCAGCTTCGCGATCTCGTGGATGAGACGCAGAATCTCTCTGTTGAGTGTGAATTTTGCAAACGCAAACGCATTCATAGCCTTGGTGATATTTTACAAGCCTAACGGTCAATTTTGTTGTAAGCGTCTTTACCTTTTGCATTTTCAACGCACTCCGTTATCATTTCCCTAGATTTTCTGAGTGGCCTAGCTGATGGTTATGTAACAATATTCTAAGGATAAGGTGGCTTCTGATGAGACTTCTTTTGATATCTGCCATGAAAAAAGCGTCGCTTTTGTGCATGATTTTTATCTCCGTTTCGCTGTTTTCGGGGTGTGTGACATCACAGCAACCTCAGATAACGCCCCCCGGTTTTGACCCTGCAGGCTATAAGACGCTTCGCATTGATGCCCGGAAGCTACAGATTATCGAAAATTGGCAAATGCCAATGGAGCCACCATATATCGAGCATACGCTTGAGCCAACCATGTCTGGTTTTATTGTAGAATGGGCCAGCCGTGTCCTTATTCCGGTCGGCGGGTCAGGTGAGCTTATCCTGAATATTTCAAAAGCCTCAGTTACGGTGAGCGAGCTGCCTAAATCAGCAGATTTAGCGAGCCTGTTTAAAAACCAGCAGGAAAGCAAAGTCCGGGCTGAGGTAAAAGCACGGCTGATGTGGATACAGCCTATTGGTGATAGGCATGGGACCATTGAAATTGATGCATCTGCCTCCAGAACAGTGCCGGAAACAGCAACGCCAAATGATTACGATGTTGCCGTAAGGCAGGCGATGCTTGATGCGATTACCCAAATGGATGATCAGGTCCGCATGAAAACCGGTGAAATCCCAAGGCTTGTATTGCCCTAGTAGTGATTTAGCGGCGCCAGAAGAGCGGGTTCAAAATCACAAGGACAGTGAATAATTCAAGTCTACCAAGCAACATGCCAAAGCACATCAGCCATTTAGCAGCATAGGGCAGTGAGCTGAAATCACCCGCAGGCCCAATTACATCTCCTAAACCAGGCCCGACATTTGAAAGTGACGTGGCGGCCCCGGAAAGGGCTGTCTGGAAATCTAGCCCGATCAGTCCAAGGAATGTTGCTAGAATCACAAAACACACAATATAGAGATAGAAAAACCCCATCACAGCATCCATCACGCTGTCTGGGACTGTCCGGTCATTATAATAGGCAAGAACCACCGCATGTGGGCGGAGCAGGCGCGCAAGCTGTACTTTTATATTCGCGGCAAGGACCTGAAGTCTAAACATCTTGATGCCGCATGTTGTTGACCCGGCACAGCCGCCAATAAACATGCAGATAAGCAGAATTGTCAGAGACGAATCGCCCCATAGCGCAAAGTTTGCAGTGCCATAGCCTGTTCCTGTCAGAATGGAAATGGCGTTGAAGCTAGACAGACGTATTGCATCATAGAGCGGCACACCATCGCGGAATAAATCAAACGCGATAAAACTGATTACAATCAGAACAAGCATCATAAACCAGCGGACTTGTGGGTCTCGTAACAAGGCCTGCCAGCCGCCACGCGCCAGCGACAGATAATGAATAAAGGGCAAGCTGCCAACAATCATACCGGCAATGATAATGAGCTCAATTGTATGTGATGAAAAAGCGCCAACTGAGCTTGTCTTTGTAGAATAACCGCCGGTTGCAAGTGTTGTCATTGCATGCGCAAGCGCATCAAATGCGGGCATGCCAGCAAGACTAAGCATCAACCACCACAGGCCTGTTAATAATGTATAGACAGCAAAAATGCCGCCGGCGAGCTGGGTTGCACGCGGGATCACTTTGTCAGCTGTCTCATAACTTTCTGTCCGAAATAGCTGCATCCCACCAACAGACAGCATTGGCAAAACAGCCAGTGCCATAACAATAATGCCAACTCCGCCAAGCCACTGAAGCAAAGCGCGCCAGATAAGAACGCCATAAGAGGCCTGTTCAATGTCTGTCAATATCGTAGAACCGGTGGTGGTAATGCCTGAAACAGATTCAAATAACGCATCGGTAAAAGACAGTGAAAGAGACGAGAAATAAAGCGGAAAGGCGCCAAAAATGCCAATGAGCATCCATGCACCATTGGTCAGCAGGAAGGCTTCTTTCAGGCCAAGTTCGCGGTCATTTTTATGCTGGTTTGAAAGCCATAAGCTTACACCGACAAAACCTGTGACCAGCGCCGCACCGGCAAAAGCCTGCCAGTTAGGGTCACCCATTACCACATCAACCATCATTGGCACCATCATCGTACCAGCAAGGATTGTTAGTAATAGGCCAAGAATGCTTAAAACAGGCGTTGCATGCATCGGTTCATCCGGTCTCTTTTAGTCGATAGTCCGGCTAAAAAGCAGTGCTTGTATATAATATGAACCAAACAAACTGTCCAGCATCCCGGTTAAGGGGGTGCTGGTTATCAGACACTGATGGTGATTATTTACCGAGTTTCATATGTTCGTAAAAACGCGCCCGTAAGTCAGGATCAGTTTCAAATACACCGGTAAAGCGAGTTGTAATCATTGATACGTCTGTCTTACAGACACCTCTGGTGGACATACATTCATGGTTTGCATCTATCAGAAGAGCAACCCCGCGCGGCTTTAGCGCATTCTGGATTGTATCTGCTATCTGAGATGTCATCGTTTCTTGGGTCTGTAAGCGCTTGGCAAAAATATCTAGCACACGCGCTAGCTTCGAGATGCCAACAACACGCTTATCAGGCATATAAGCAATATGTGCTTTACCAAGGATAGGCACCATATGATGCTCACAATGGGACTGAAGTGAGATATCACGCAACATGACCATATCGTCATAACCTTCGATTTCTTCAAAGGTACGGGTCAGCATTTCTTCTGGGTTTTCGGCATAGCCCGCGAAAAATTCTTCATAGGAGCGTACAACACGCGCTGGAGTATCAACCAAACCTTCGCGGGATGGGTCATCGCCAGCCCATTTTAGCAATACCTTTACAGCGGCTTCAGCTTCATCGCGGCTTGGGCGCTGTAGTGAAGCTGATTCATCTGTATCCTTTGAGTAGGATACTTCATCATAGGGTGTCATTGCCGCCTCGTCGTCAGTCATGTAAAAAAAACCAATAAAGCACTGCCAGTGAAACGTGCTTCTCACTCATCTTTACGTTTACCCTTCTTTTTGAGATCACTCAAGAAAACATCAAAATTGCCTGAGAGAAATAAGAGCTAGCT
>DGJU01000086.1:34369-39130 GCA_002387605.1 Alphaproteobacteria bacterium UBA4588
TTTTCCAATAGCCATAATCCCAACACCGCCCGAAGCTGTCTGATAACCAAGCAAAACGCCAATTTCTGTGCCAGTAGGCCCGAATAATCCTCCCGATACCTGCGAGCCGCCAACAGTCAGGGACTGATCATTTATCGAAAGCTTTGATGATACAACACTGCTCTGGGAAAAATCTGCGTTATTTGTCAGTGACAGCTTGGATTGAAGGATGAAGGCAGGTCCCGTAAGAGATAATTGTGCCTCGGATAATGGCGCAGAAAAGGATAGCGTGCCTGTTGCCTCGCCATGTATTTCTGTGCAGCCGCCGCAATGCCACACAGCGTTAAGATCAAAATCAGCGCTAAAAGAGGGGGAAACAGAGGGCGTTCGCTGCCCCCAGACAAAAAATTCGCCATTCAGGGATGGATGTTCAAACACAGTTTCAGTCACGCCGGCTGCTACGTTGCGGCCCGGAATCCATGCTGCACTAACCCACTGCGTATCCGCGCTGATTTTCTTCAAATGCTCTTGCGACGGTAATTTGTTGATATAACTCTCAAGCGCGTCTCGTCCCGTGAGCCGGCGGGCTTGGTAGGTGTCTGTTGCCATAACAAACCCAGCTACGATGAGCGGAGAGGAGGATGCCTGCCCAAAGAGCGAATTATCAAAGTCAGCAAGCGATATGCGTGGCTGGGCTGAAAAGCGCTGCTCAGCAGAGCCAGACCCGCCGCCGCCGCAGCCAGAAAGCACGCCTAACAAAAAAATAATGGCAAAACGTGCCAGTAGGCGGACTTTAAAAATATAAGCTAAACAAGTCATGCCCTGATAGTGCGCGCGATAGCCGTTTAGATATCATTACCCCGTCGTATGAAATATGCGTCCCAAAAGAACATAAAGGTCCTTCTTTTGGAGCATTTGCGAAAGCTATCTTGCATTTAGTCATAAAATTGAGTAGAACCCGCCAAGTAAATTCAAGAAGGGTGCCTCTCTAAGGGGTCGTTCTTACCCAATAATCATGTATTATTTTACGCCTACCAGCGCATCTGATTTTTGTTTGATGCTGCAAAAGGGGAGAACGTAATACTAGGTTCAGCCATAATAGGCTGTCGTATCATTTAACATTATTATGACATTATTTCAGGAGTTTCGCGCATGACACGGACAACACTTTCAGGTCAGAAAATTGCTATCATGGTTGCCAATGGGTTCGATGAAAAGAACTTTGTTGAGATTCAGAAGATGCTGATGACTCAGAATGTTGGACTTAAGGTCGTGTCGCCGAATTCTGGTCTGGTGAATGGCCGCAATGGCGATCAAGCCGGTATCAGCTATCCAGTCGATTCGCTCCTATCAGACACACTTGCTATTGATTATGATGCTCTTGTTATCCCGTCAGGTAAGATACATACAGCCTCTCTCAAAGATGAGCTTCATGCTATTCGTATCATTCGCGCATTTTTGCGTGAAGGTATGCCAGTGTTTGTGCAGGATGATGCTCTTGATGTTATCTGCGAGATTAATAATGAGATTGATGGCGATGCCTTACGGGCAGGCGCTCCGGTTGCTAGTCATGAAAACATCGTCTGGGCATCGTTAGAGGCAAATATGGGCGAAGTATCGCGGGCTTTTGTGTCAACATGCCTGCGGCCAACCACGGTTGAAGCAGAAGATGGCAGTGCAGCTGCTTAATTAAACTGCCGCATTTGCTCTGATTCTGGACAGATGTAGGCCAATCTGGTTTAAAATTATATAATGTCGAGCATCGTTCCGTCACCTTGTATCAGTATTTGCCAAATCGACCCTGTCTCGGGGGCGTGCCTTGGATGTTACCGAAACCGTAAAGAAATCGGCCGGTGGCAAGCAATGAGCGGCCCAGAACAGATGGCGCTTCTTGAGGATTTGAAAACGCGTAGAGCTGAGGCAACAGGTGTGCCCAGGCGGCCTGCGCGCAGACAACCAACCTCTTCTTAAGCTCGGGCATGACAAAATTGGAGGCACAGAATGACTACGTCTAATGATGCTTTATCATGGATTTCATCGCAGCCTTACGTTATTGCCGACGGCGCTACAGGCACGAACCTGTTTCAGGTTGGCCTTGAGACT
Organism: Alphaproteobacteria bacterium UBA4588; assembly: GCA_002387605.1. GTDB lineage: Bacteria > Pseudomonadota > Alphaproteobacteria > Puniceispirillales > Puniceispirillaceae > UBA4588. The sequence continues at coordinate 36,452 of DGJU01000086.1, forward strand.
GGCTACCCTCCAGAATTATGGAATGTTGAACAGCCAGAAAAAATTCGCCAGCTTCATCAGTCTTTTATCGATGCTGGCTCTGACCTCATCCTGACAAACTCTTTTGGGGGGACAAGCTTCCGTTTGAAACTCCATCAGTCTGAAACCCGCGTAGTGGAGCTGAATAAGGCCGCCGCAACGCTTGCAAGAGAGATTGCTGATAAGGCGGGTCGCAGGGTGATAGTTGCTGGCTCCATTGGACCAACAGGCGAATTATTCACACCGCTCGGCGCTCTTGAGCGTGACAGTGCTATTGCTGCTTTTACTGAACAGGCTGAAGCTCTGGCAGATGGCGGCGCTGATATCCTGTGGATCGAAACAATGTCAGCTCTGGAAGAAGTCGAAGCCGCAACGGTAGCTGCTAAGACAACAGGGCTTCCTGTGATGGCAACAATGACGTTTGATACAGCCGGCCGCTCTATGATGGGTATTCTGCCTAAAGATTACGCGCAGTTCGCTACAGAGCACGGGCTTCAGGGATATGGAGCAAATTGCGGCATTGGCCCTGCCGAGCTTATGGATGCAGTGCTGGGGCTCAAAAAAGCTGATGCCCCCTTTCTGATCGCAAAGGGAAATTGTGGCATTCCGGTTTATCAAGATGGGGCGATTCATTATCATGGCACGCCAGAACTTATGGCAGAATATGCCGTTCTTGCCCGTGATGCTGGCGTTAAAATTATTGGCGGATGTTGCGGCACAAGCCCTGAGCATGTTGCTGCTATGCATAAAGCCTTAGCAGAGCGTCCATCTGAGGGCGATGTTGATATGGCGCGGCTGACAGCAGGGCTTGGCAAGCCATGGAAAGATTTGCCAACGCCCCCTACTGAGGGCGGGGCAACTGGCGGCATGTCAGAGCGACGGCAGAGAAGGCGTGCGGCTCGGCGGTGATGTGAAGTGTCGAATGCTTGCACATTAGCTGTTTTAATGCATACTGCGCCTGCCTGAATCATGGCGCGTTTTTGGTCCTAGAATTGATGAAAAGAAAGATTATCAGATGCATCCCTACCGTTCCCATCATTGCGCTGAGCTGACCCCTGAAAATATTGGCGATACAATTCGCCTGTCTGGCTGGGTCCATCGTAAACGTGACCATGGCGGTGTGGTTTTTATTGACCTGCGGGATCATTACGGGCTGACACAATGTGTTGTTGATAGCACGGACGCTGCGTTTCCAGCTGTTGAGACGGTCAGGAATGAATCGGTTATCACAATTACCGGGACTGTGCGGGCGCGCTCTGAAGAAACCGTCAACACCTCTCTGCCAACGGGTGGCATTGAAGTTCATATTGATGAGCTTGTGCTTCAATCGGCAGCAGATACACTTCCTATTCAGGTGAATTCTGATGAAGATTCCGGTGAAGATATCCGGCTTCGTTACCGCTATCTTGATTTGCGCCGGCAGCGGCCGCACGACAATATCATGCTTCGGTCCCGGATTATTCAGTCAATCCGCCAACGGATGATCGCACAGGATTTCACGGAATTTCAAACGCCGATCCTCACAGCATCTTCACCTGAAGGCGCCCGCGACTTTCTTGTGCCTGCCAGAATGCATCCGGGTAAATTCTATGCGCTGCCGCAGGCGCCCCAGCAGTTCAAGCAGCTGATTATGGTCTCTGGCTTTGATAAATATTTTCAGATAGCCCCCTGTTTTCGTGATGAAGATAGCCGTGCTGACCGCAGCCCGGGTGAATTCTACCAGCTCGATTTAGAGATGAGCTTTGTTGAGCAGGCAGATGTGTTTGCCGCTGTTGAGCCTGTTGTGCGCGGTATCTTTGAAGAGTTTTCAAATAAGAAAATCGATGATGATTTCGTCCATATTCCGTTTGATGAAGCCATGCTGAAATACGGCTCTGATAAGCCTGACTTGCGGGTGCCGTTTGAAATTAGTGATGTAACAGACATCTTTACCGGGTCTGATTTTGCAATTTTTGCCAAATCAATTGAAAAAGGCGCGGTTGTCCGGGCTGTCCCAGGTCCAAAATGTGGAAGCCGCGCGATTGCCGACCGGATGAATAGCTGGGCGCAAGGTGAAGGCGCACCTGGAATGGGCTATATTATTTTTGGCGAAGGTGAAGCCCGTGGCCCTGTTGCCAAAGCGCTGGGTGCTGAAAAAGCCGAAGAGATTAAAACACGTCTTGGCCTGTCTGATGGCGATGCAGCGTTTTTTGCCTGCGCGCCAGCAGGAGAGGCGGCGTCACTTGCTGGTCGTGCCCGCCTGCGCATTGGTGCTGAGCAGGGCCTTATTGATGACAACCTGTTTAAATTCTGCTGGATTGTTGATTTCCCGATGTTTGAACTGGATGAAACGTCTGGCAAGGTCGAGTTTTCTCATAACCCCTTCTCAATGCCACAAGGCGGGCTAGATGCTCTGAATAATCAAGATCCTCTGACCATCAAAGCATGGCAGTATGACCTTGTGTGTAATGGTATTGAGCTTTCAAGCGGGGCTATCCGGAACCATCTGCCAGAAGTAATGTATCGGGCATTTGATATTGCTGGTTACGGGCCTGAAGTTGTTGATGAGCAGTTCTCTGGTATGATTAACGCCTTTAAATTTGGCGCTCCACCGCATGGCGGCATTGCCCCTGGTATTGATAGAATGGTGATGCTGATCGCCGATGAGCCGAATATCAGAGA
>DGJU01000002.1 GCA_002387605.1 Alphaproteobacteria bacterium UBA4588
TGCAGAGACTGCGATGGAAGCCCCGGTTTCAGACATGCCACTGGAACCCATTTCCGCCGAGGCACATAGTGATGCAGCAGATGCCGGTGAACAGACTACGGGCGAGACCGTACCTGATATGTTTGGCGCAGCAACAGATGCGGGCGAAACAAACCCTGCCTACCTTCAAAATGGGACAGATGAGATAGCCGTAAAGCACCCTACTCCTCAACCCCATCAAGAAGCAGCTGTTAGGCGCAGGCCAAGTTTCATTCCGGCCGCGCCTGCAGATACTGGCAGTGATACCACCATTGTTCAAACAGCCCCTATCACTGAGGCGCGTCCAAGCCTCATGAACAAAATTTCAGGTCTATGGGCTGCAAAACAAAACCCGTCCCCAAAGACTGAGGCGGCTGAGGCAAAAATATCTCGTGAACCATCAATTGGTGCCTTTGGTCCTGCTGTTACAAAAGCCCGTTCAGAGACAGCACAAAATGCTGTTAATGCAACATTTGCTGAGCAAGACCAGAAAGCACAGATGGGTTCATCAGAGCCTGCAGCCGCTGCACCACAAAGTGCAATCCTAGATTTGCCGCATGTTGATGTTGTCCAGACAACATTGCCAGTAGAGCCGCAGGCAGATGCACCAGATGACGACTTGGATATTCCAGCGTTTCTGCGCCGGCAAGCCAACTAATACATCATCAAGAGGGACCAGATTATCTGGTCCCTCTTGGCTACTCTTATAAAAAGCCATACCCTGTTATTCAGGCATTATTGTTCGCCAAAATGCAAAAAAATGAACAAATACCGATATTACAACAATTTGTAACGAAATGTGATTTGTTTTTCCCTCTCCCTTTTTCTAGGTTATTTTCACGGTATTGGCGTTTCAATGCTGTCAGTCAGGGAATAAACACACGCATGACCTCGCAACATCACGCACTACAGACAAGTCTGAAGCAGGTTGCAGAACTGCGTGGCATTGGACTTCATTCTGGTCGATTTATTGAAGTTCGGTTATTGCCTGCCCCAGCTGGTCACGGCATCGTATTCTACCGCACAGATATTCACGGGCTAGACCCGCTTATTCCTGCTCTTATCGATAATATTTCTGATGCACGTTTATGCACGCGCATTCAAAATGCTGATGGTGTCAGCATGAGTACGATTGAACATTTCATGGCAGCCTTTCACGGTCTTGGCCTTGATAATGTTCTCATCGAAGTTGATGGTCCGGAAATGCCTATTCTTGATGGTAGCGCTATTCAGATAGTTACGCTCCTCCAGCAGGCCGGTATTGTGGCGCTCGACAAGGTAAAGCCTGTTCTGGTTGTCACCAAACCTATTGAAGTTAAGCTTGAGAATGATGTTGTTCTTCAGCTTCTCCCATCAGAAACACTTGATTTAGATATCCAGATTGATTTTGCTGACCCAGCCATTGGGCGTCAGCATTATCACTATACCCATCAGCATGGCTGTTTTGAAAACGAGCTGGCAGATGCCCGCACATTTTGTATGTTAAAAGATGTTGAAACGATGCGCCATTCTGGCCTTGCACGTGGCGGCTCTCTTGATAATGCTGTTGTTGTTGATAATGGGTCTATTTTAAATCAGGGTGGCTTGCGTAGCGAGAGCGAGTTTGTAAAACATAAGGTTCTTGACTGCCTTGGTGACCTTTATTTGCTTGGCATGTCTCTTCGGGCGCGTGTCTGTGCAAATAAGCCGGGGCATGCAGCCTCAGCCGCATTATTGAAGGCATTGATGGCATCACCGTCGAGTTTCTATATTGAAAATGAAAATAACCTGCCACAGCAATCTGCGAACATGCACCTTCCTGAAGCAGCTGTTGCCCTCGCCAGCTCTTAAGCTTCCTTCTCTTTATTCGTTTTTTCGGTCATCAAAACGTCCTTGCCTCTTTTCACATTGGCAAGCAGGGGGTATTGTCCTTTTTAAGTATTTCCGTTCCGGCCAAAAACAGGCGAGTTAATCATGAGCACCCTTTTTTCATCATATGTCGGAACATGCAAAACCTTGTGCCTGATGAGCATCATACTGGTTCTGCTGAGCGCCTGTTCAAATGGCCCTGTTATTGATGAACAGGTAGAACAGCCGGTGGAGGTGCTCTATAATGAAGCCCTCGACCTTGCTCTTGCCAACCAGCCTAAAAAAGCAGCGCCAAAGTTTGAAGAAGTCGAGCGCCAGCACCCCTATTCGGTCTGGGCTGTCCGCTCCCAAATAATGGCCGGTTGGGCCTTTTATGCCGAGAATGATTATCAACGCGCTGTTGCCACACTAGATAGGTTTATTGAACTCTATCCAGCTGATCCGCTTACCGAATATGCCTACTATCTGCGTGCTCTCTGCTTTTATGAGCAGATTGTCGATGTTGAGCGTGATGCTGACATGACCCGGCGTGCAATGGCAGCGTTTGAAGAATTAGTTCGCCGCTATCCCGAAGGCAATTACAGCCGTGATGCTCAGCTAAAAGCAGACCTGACACGCTCACACCTTGCCGGCAAGGAAATGGCAGTAGCACGCTTTTATATGGAACAGGGCTATTATAGCGCTGCCCTGAAGCGCTTTGCCATTGTTGTCCGGGATTTTGATAATACCAATCAGGTGCCAGAAGCACTGTATCGGATGGTAGAAACTTATCTCTCTCTTGGGCTCACCGATGAGGCTGAACGCGTGGTTCAGGTGAGTGAATATAATTATCCAGACTCTGTATGGACAGAACGGGCGGTTGAGGTGCTTAACAATCCTGAACGCGCCGGCCCACGAGGGCTTATTGGTTCAGTCATCGACAGAGCTCTGACAATTTTTTAGTCTGCGAGGAGCAGATGCTCGTCCATCTCAGCATCACTAATATCGTCCTCATAGAGCGTCTGTTACTTGACGTTAGCGACGGCCTGACGGTTATGACCGGCGAGACCGGAGCCGGCAAATCCATTCTGCTTGACGCGCTGGGGCTGGTACTGGGAAGCCGGGCAAATTTTGGCCTTATCCGCACCGGAACAGATAAAGCGCACGTAACAGCCTCCTTTGATTTACCAGACAGCCACCCTGTCCGCACAGCACTTGATGAGGCTGGCATTGATGCAAGCGAAATGATTGTGTTGCGCCGGCAACTCAGAAGTGACGGAAAATCATCAGCTCATATTAACGACCAGCCTGTGTCGCTCACCCTGCTTCGTCAATGCGGTGATATGCTTGTTGAAATTCAAGGTCAGTTTGAAGGCCGCGGTCTTCTGGATACCGACAGTCATCTGGGTCTGATTGACCGTGCCGCGGGGCACCATGACGATATTCACGCGCTTCGTGCAGCATGGTCTGAGTTAAAACAGAGCCGTGATGCGCGTATTCAGGCAACCGAAGACCTTTCCCGGGCGCGCGAGGAAGAAGATTGGTTGCGAGATGCTGTTCAACAGCTTGACCAGCTTGGCGCAGAAGCTGATGAGGAACGCCGCCTTGAAGAAGAGCGCGGCATGCATGCTCATGCAGCGCGTATTGCCGATGCCTTACAACAAGCAGATGGGCTGCTATCAGGCGAGACAGGCGCTGGTCTTCAGACGGCGCGCGCCCTTAGCCTTCTGGAACGCCAGCTCGATGTTGCGGCAGGAACGCTGTCAGCAACCGTAGAGGCATTAGCCCGCGCAGCTGCCGAGCTTGAAGAAGCCGAAGCTCAATTGCGTGATGCAGGTCGCTCGCTTAACGGAAACCCAGAACGGCTTTCTGAAATTGAAGAACGGCTTCATAGCCTGCGCGCCCAAGCCCGAAAACATCAGGTCACTGTTACTGACCTTCCCGAGCTTCACCAGTCCTTACAGAACCGCCTTGCTGCAATGGATGACCAGTCAGGCTTTCTTGCATCATTGGCAGAAGCAGAAACAGCTGCCTATAATCATTATTGTCGCTATGCAACCAAAGTGTCAGATGCTCGTGCAAAAACTGCTGCCGCGCTTGATGCTGCTGTGATGTCAGAATTGCCTCCGCTAAAGCTAGAAGCCGCCTTGTTCAAAACTGATTTGACGCGCTTGGATGAGCCGAAATGGGGCGCGCTTGGATGGGATAAATGCCGGTTTGAGGCATCTACTAACCCCGGGATGAGCACTGGCCCGATTGACAGGATTGCATCGGGCGGCGAGCTTGCCCGTTTTCTGCTGGCATTAAAAGTGGCTCTTTCTGGCAATGAGATACCAAAAACCCTTATCTTTGATGAAGTTGATTCTGGGGTTGGGGGCGCTGTTGCGGCGGCTGTTGGGGCGCGTTTATCGCGTCTTGGCGAAGATATGCAGACACTTGTTATTACCCACTCTCCGCAAGTGGCTGGCAAAGGGCATGCACATCTACGGATCGCAAAAAAGCAATCTGAGAGCGGTGTTGTCAGCTATACAGAGACGCTTATGCGTGATGCACGGGTGGAAGAAATTGCCCGGATGATTTCAGGTGATGTTGTTACATCTGAAGCGCGGGCTGCTGCGATAAACCTGCTTGGTTTTTCATCATGAATGATGCAGACCGGCTAAGGCCTGATAGCATCACTGCGCTAGAGGGCACTGAAGCGGCGCTTCTGCTAGAAGAGCTTGCCTCACTCATCAGCTATCATGATAACCGCTATCATGGTGAGGATAGCCCGGAAATTTCAGATGCTGATTATGATGCAGTTGTCGCGCTGAACAGAGACATAGAGGCAGCATTCCCTGCCCTTATAAGAGCTGATAGCCCGTCGGTGCGCGTTGGCGCTGCGCCGTCCCCTGCTTTTGGTAAAATCACCCATAGCCAGCCCATGCTATCGCTCAGCAATGCGTTTGATAAGACTGATATTGATGATTTTATTGCGCGTATTAGCCGGTTCCTTGCGCTAGAGAGCACAGAGCCCCTCGGCTTTACTGCCGAGCCAAAGATTGATGGCTTGTCTATTAGCTTGCGCTATGAGGCAGGACAGCTTGTTCAGGCAGCAACCCGCGGTGATGGCAGCGAAGGTGAGGATGTTACCGCCAATGTAATGCAGATAAAAGATATCCCGCACCGCGTGACACAAAGCGGTGCAAAACTGCCTGATGTGCTAGAAGTACGCGGCGAAATCTATATGACAAAAGCCGATTTTGCTGCCCTGAATGAGCGGCAGGCTGAAGCTGGCCTCAAGCCTTTTGCAAACCCGCGAAATGCTGCCGCCGGCTCCCTTCGCCAAAAAGATGCTTCGATTACAGCTGCCCGGCCACTACATTTTTTTGCCTATGCGTCAGGTACAATATCAACAGCTGTTAGCGATACACATCACGGCTTCCTTGACTATTTATCTGAGTGCGGCTTTGTTGTGAATACCCTCACAAGGCTGTGCCATAATGCAGAAGAGCTTGTTGCAAGCTGGCGAGATATCAACACCGCCCGCCCGCACCTTGATTATGATATTGACGGTGTGGTCTACAAAGTTAACCGGCATGACTGGCAGCAACGGCTGGGTCAGGTAAGCCGCGCACCACGCTGGGCTATTGCGCATAAGTTTGCTGCTGAACAGGCCGAGACAACACTTCTTGATATTGACATACAGGTGGGACGCACTGGCGCCTTAACCCCTGTCGCCCGGCTTGCGCCAGTGCTCGTCGGCGGCGTGACTGTGTCAAACGCAACATTGCATAATGAAGATGAAGTGCGGCGCAAAAATATCCGTATTGGTGATAGGGTTATTCTGCAGCGTGCGGGGGATGTTATCCCCCAGATTGTACGGGTCGTTGAGGCAAGCCGCGATGGCAGCGAGCGCGAATTCCTCTTTCCCGATAAATGTCCAGTCTGTCATCATCCTGCCATTCGCCCTGACGGAGAGGCTATTCGGCGTTGTACGGGCGGCTTTACCTGTGAGGCGCAACGTCTTGAGAGGTTCAAGCATTTTGTAAGCCGTAATGCGATGGATATTGACGGGCTTGGCGAGCGCCAGATTGAGCTTTTTGTTGAGAAGGATTGGGTGAGAACGGTTGCTGATATTTTCCGCCTCACAGCTCGAGAAGACGATATTGCCAGCCTTGATCGTATGGGTCAGAAATCAGCAGAAAACCTTGTTAATGCGATTAATGCTGCCAGAAAAAATGAGCTTTCCCGAGTTATCTTTGGCTTAGGCATCCGGCAAATCGGACAGGCAACAGCACGCCTGCTTGCACAGCATTACCTGTCTCTGGACGGGCTTATGAATGCCTGTCGTCAGGCACAGGACAACACAGCCTCTGCTTATAGTGACCTTGTTGGCATTGACCAGATAGGGGCATCTGTTGCTGACGATCTTATCCTGTTTTTTGCTGATGATAGTCACAGAAACATGGTGCTGGATTTGCTTGGTGAAATTCAACCCCCACCGCCTGAACAACCTGAAGACTCGGTCATTTCTGGCAAGATAATTGTCTTCACAGGAACATTAACCAGTCTTTCGCGCACTGAAGCAAAAGCACAAGCAGAGCGTCTTGGCGCCCGCGTATCGGGATCTATATCCGCCAAAACTGATTATCTGGTTGCCGGGGCAGATGCCGGCTCCAAAGCCCGAAAGGCAGCAGAGCTTGGCGTGACGATACTGACAGAAGAAAACTGGCGTACTCTCATTAACAGCTAGTCGCTTCTTTTAATGAAGCGGCGCGCATTTTTCAGCAAGGAACGCTTCTAAATGAGGCGGGAGGTGCGGTGATAATGTGCTGTGAACTGTCGCATGATAGTGATTCAGCCATGATAATTGGGCAGATGTTAATCCATCCCTATCAATCAGTGCGAGATCAAACGGAAAAAGCGTAAGTGTCTCAAAGGCAAGCCATCCCGGCGCCGTAGCAACCGTCAGGACAAGATTTTCATGCCGTATGCCAAAAGCATCTTTTTTATAGGTACCAGGCTCATTTGACAGAAGATAGCCGGCATAAATGGCATCATGTCGACGCGGTGCAATCGATGCAGGTCCTTCATGAACTGATAGAATATGGCCCACACCATGTCCGGTGCCATGACCATAATCAAGCCCTTCTGCCCATAATGGAGCCCGGCATATGGCATCTAGCTGTGCACCTGTCGTCCCCTCAGGGAACTGCGTCATGGCAAGGTTTGCATGCGCTGCAAAAACAGCTGTTGAGCAACGACGCGTTTCATTATCAATCGTGCCGACAGCAAAACAACGGGTGATATCTGTTGTTCCCATTTGGTAATGACCACCTGAATCAAGCAACAAAACCCCAGGGCCTTTAAGGGCTGCATCAGAGGCCTTAACAGCACGATAATGTACGATTGCACCATGCGCGCCAAATCCAGCAATAGCCGGAAAGCTATCACAGATAAAATGCTCATCTTCACTGCGAAAAGCGGCAAGCTGTTCTGCAATCTGATGTTCGTGAAAGGCAGGTTTATCCTGCTGTTCAAACCAGTGCCAGAAACGTACTAACGCACAGCCATCACGAATATGAGCCTCTTTGAAGCCAGCTATTTCAGCTGGGTTTTTTACTGCTTTTAGTGTCTGAATATGATCAGGCACCAGCCGGACATCATGGTCTGCTGTCTTAAGAGCTGTGAACAAAGCCATCGGAAGGCGCGCGGCATCACAAAGCGTTATACTGCCAGAGGCTTCCTTGAGAACCCTGTCCAATTCTGAAAAGCTAATCGCTGGAACATCCTCACAAACAGCCTCACCTGTTTCGGTAATAAGCTGAATATCGCCTGTTTTTCTGACCAATGCAAAGGACAGAAAATAGGGTGTACAGGCAAGGTCGCGTGCGCGTAAATTTAACAGCCAATTGACACTATCAGGCGCTGTTAGCAAAAGATAATCTGCGCCCTGCCCTGCAAGATAGGAGGCAAGCTCTTCGCATTTATCTGCCGAAGAGCGTCCACTTACCGCATCATCAAGGAAGAAGGGCGCGGCAGCTGGATAGTCTGGCCGGTCATCCCATACTGCATCTATGGGGTGGGTATCATGCATTGTTAGCACGATATCCGTGTCCTGAAAAACAGCCTCAAGCTTGTCAAACCCTGACTTTGTTAGGGTCCAGCCATACGCCCCTATCCTGAGCGGTGTATCCTGCGCATCTGCTGCAGATTTAATCCAGTCATGGGCCGGGGAAGAGATCATATCATGCGCGTCAAAATACCGGCTATCGAGTTCACGCTCCATCTGGACATGATAACGGCTATCGGAAAAAACAGCTGCTGTATCGGCTAGAATAACAGCCACGCCAGCAGACCCTGTAAAGCCTGTTAGCCAGGCAAGCCGCTCATCAGCCGCACGCACTTCCTCGCCTTGATACATATCAGCCCGATTGATAATAAACCCATCTAGGCCTGCCGTACTAAGGGCGGTGCGAAATTTTGCTAGCCTATCCTTATGGCTCATCATACATCAGTCCTTTTTAACGATCTGATAGCCGATTTCCGGCGCAGAACAAGTGTTGCCCACTCATCATGATAAACAGTATCACACACAATAAGACCGCGGGCTTCGTAAGCCTGCATCACAAATCGCTGTTGCCGCACAAGCAGGCCAGACAGGATAAGATACCCATCCTGTGCGAGAAGGTCGATAAGGTGGGGGGCGAGTTTGCGAAGCGGCGCTGCCAGAATATTGGCAAAAACAAGCTGATAGGGCGCTGCCAATCGAAGCGGGCGCGCAGCACAACCATGCGAGAGATGAACCTGTAATGACGCCGGTGATATTTGATTCTGGCGGCCATTTTCGCGCGCGGTCACAACAGAAGGCAAATGATTATCTGCTGCCATGATTTTTGCTGCGGGAAAACACCGATGTGCCGCCATAGCTAAAATGGCACTGCCACATCCCATATCAAGTATCCGGCCTTTTTGGAGCATTGCGTGAACAGGTGCAGCTTTTGCTAATGACTGAAGGGCCAGAAGACATCCCTCTGTGGTGGGATGGGTGCCTGAGCCAAAGGCCTGTGCTGCATCAACCTTTAGCTGATATTTTGCGCGTGGCCGCGGCGCCTCAATATGGCTGCCATAAATCCAGAAACGTCCAATGGTGAGTGGTGGGAAATTCCGCCTATTTTCAGCCAACCAGTCGCGGGAGGCATGATGGATGACCTGCCAGTCAACCTCATATTCTGACATTTTTCCAGCTGTGATAATTTGCTCTATCAGGGCATTTTCTGGCGGCAGGTCAAACCATGCATCAAGGCAATTACGGCCATCATCAGTGCGGCTGAGAGCAAGTGCTGTTGCGCCTGCCCGCTCTTCAAGACCTGTTTCAAATGCGATAACTGGACCAGTTGTTATCACCCGTACACTCCAGACCTCAGCAATTAATTCATCATTCTGTTGTGTCATCTAAACCTCACTTGCCCGTTTAATAAAACTGGCAACAACCTTTTTCACGCCTGCCTTGTCAAACATAATTTCTAACTTGTCAGCATCAGTGGAAACAACACTTCCCATGCCAAATTTTTGATGGAACACACGTTCATCCTTCTGAAAATCTGTTTTCTTTCCCGTTCCCTGAAGCCAGCCATCCTTATCTCGTTGTGGGGCTGAGGGGCTGCCTAGACTGCGCGATGCCATCCGTTGCCAGCCAGGGCCATATCCCGGCTTTCCAATGCGCGTTGTTGCAGAGCCTGACATTGCTGGCTCTGCTCTGCCAATCGCGCCGCCCATTCCAATGCCTTGCGTGAAATCCTCTTTGATATGATCTTTGGGAAGCTCGGAGACAAAGCGCGAGGGAATAGAAGATTGCCAGAGCCCATGCACCCGTCTGTTTGCTGCAAAGCTGATATGAACATTCCGGCGCGCCCGGGTAAGACCAACATAAGCAAGCCGCCGCTCTTCTTCCAACCCCGCCCCGCCTGTTTCATCTAGCGTGCGTTGGCTCGGGAAAATACCTTCCTCCCAGCCCGGCAGAAATACTGTTTCATATTCCAGCCCCTTTGCTGCATGCAAGGTCATTAACGTGACCTCACCTTCGGGGTTGGGCGTCGCATTATCCATCACAAGCGAGATATGTTCTAAAAACCCGCCAAGCGTATCAAAGTCTTCTAAGGCTGTGATAAGTTCTTTAAGGTTTTCAAGCCGGCCCGGCGCATCTGGCGCTTTATCCTTTTGCCACATCCCTGTATAGCCGGATTCATCCAAGATCATTCGGGCAAGATCAGCAGGCGGCATCTGGTCACGCTGCTGATACCATCCGGCAATTGAGCTACAGAACTGCTTTAGGGCGCGCCGTGCCTGTGGTTTCAACTCATCACTATCGGCCAGCACGCCTGCCGCGCCAAGCAAGGGCTGTTCAGTTGACCGCGCATAAGCATATATAGTCTGCAGGCTTGCTGCCCCCAATCCCCGCTTTGGTGTATTGATAATACGCTCGCAGGCAAGGTCGTCAGCAGGCTGATTAACAATCCTTAAATAGGCCATCGCATCACGGATTTCTGCGCGTTCATAAAACCGAGTCCCGACAACACGGTATGGCAGGCCAATTGCCAGAAATCGTTCTTCAAACTCACGCGTTTGAAAGCCAGCGCGCACCAGAACAGCAATTTCATTCAAGGAATGACCAGCATTCATCAGCCCCTCAACAGACGAGGACAGATTACGGGCTTCATCATACCCATCCCAATAGCCGGAAATATTCACCTTTGCGCCATCAGCGTCAGCTGTAAATAATGTTTTTCCCAACCTATTTTCATTTTGGGCAATAAGCGATGAGGCGGCAGCCAGTATATGACCTGTCGAGCGATAATTTTGCTCCAGCCGAACTGTTACAGCTTTTGGATAATCTTTCTCAAATTTCAGGATATTACCAACCTCAGCCCCGCGCCAGCCATAGATAGACTGATCATCATCACCAACGCAGCATAAATTATTATGTTTTTGTGCAAGCAATCTAAGCCATAAATATTGTGCGACATTCGTATCCTGATATTCATCAACCATAATATGTGTTAGCCGGTTCTGATATGACTCCAGAACATCCTGATGGGTTGTGAAAATCGTCAGCATATGGAGGAGTAAATCGCCAAAATCAGCTGCATTTAACGTCTTCAGCCGTTGCTGATAAAGCTTATACAGAGAGGCAGCGCGCCCATCAGCGATATCGCCAGCATCTGCAATGCCAATTTTATCAGGTCCGAGCCCCCTGTCTTTCCAGCTCCCAAACTGCGCCATCAGCGCCCGCGGTGGCCAGCGTTTAATATCTAGCCCTTCTGCGTCCATCAATTGCTTTATCAGCCTTATCTGATCATCAGTATCCAGAATGGTAAAATCAGATTTAAGGCCAACCAGTTCTGCATGTTTACGCAGCATTCGCGCAGCAAGCGAATGGAATGTGCCGAGCATAACCTGCTCTGACATTGGACCAACAAGGTCTGCAATACGCTGTTTCATCTCACGCGCAGCTTTATTGGTAAAGGTAACAGCAAGAATATTCCAAGGCATGGCTGTTCGGGATGCAACAAGCTGGGCTAGACGTGATGTTAGCACCCGCGTTTTGCCCGTTCCAGCACCGGACAACACAAGCAGTGGACCAGAAAGCGTTGTGACCGCCTGTTCTTGCGGCGCGTTTAACCCCGTCAGCCAGACAGGTTTGGGAGCTGTCTGCTGAGGGTTATCATCATAAGTATCTGGCGGGGCGTTATCCATTCTCACTACGTCACAATCAGTTTAGGTAAAAATCTTGGGCACTCTCTGAGGAAAAAGCTGTTGTCTGTTCTAGCATGATTCTTCTCGAAAACGCCATCACTAGAAAGGTAAGTTAGTCACAATAAGCTAAGAAATACCCCTCAATTTTTCGGGAGTGAGCATTTCTGATCATTGCATGTATTGCAACAAATCGGTATATTATGGCTCGATATGATTCTCGTTCAAAACGGTTATGAAACGAGTCACATAGCTTTATCTTTATCTTGGTTAACCAGTGGCGGTCTATTAAATGTTAGGTTTTGATATATCTCTGCATAAATTATATGCTATGCCGCTGATTTTGCTTATTAGCCTTAGCGGCTGCTCCAGCATTCCAGCAGACCAACAATCAGATAGTCGGGATCCGTACGAAAACACGAACAGGTCAGTCTTTGCCTTTAATCTTCTAACAGATGATTATGTTCTTGAGCCTGTTGCAAAAACGTACAAAGACACTGTTCCCCTGCCAGCGCAAACAGCCCTATCCAACCATGTTGAATGGGTAGGTCTGCCGAGCACTGTGTTAAATTCATCGTTTCAGGGCAAGCTTGAAAACGCAACCCTCGCTAGCTTGCGCTTTTTAGTGAATGGCCTGACATTCGGCCTTGTTGATTTGATGGAAAATGAGGACGAGCCAGAACCAAAAGATTTTGGGCAGACACTGGCATTTACCGGTGTTCCTGAAGGCTCCTACCTTATGGTTCCTTTGCTTGGGAGTCATACAACGCGGTCATTGGCCGGGCGTGGTTTTGACTTCATGTTTAATCCGATTTCACTTGTTGGTGGTAGCTCAGCCCCTGCCGTCCGGAGAGCAGAAACACCCATTGCTGCGATTACGTTCAGAAGCAATAGTTTTAATGTGATCAATCAGATAAAATATAATAGTATAGACCCCTATGCGCGGACCCGGTCAGCATATTATCAGAGGCGCACCGGTCAACTTGCCGATATTCTGCCTGAAAAGGCAGATATAGATGATGGCTTCGGCGCCTTTTTCGAATAAATATCTGTGTCATGAAGGAAATAATTATGGTTCAGTTATGCTGCCTGTTTCGCGCAACAATTGCATTTTTCGCTGTTTTTATATTAGCAGCATCTATTACAGTGAACCCTGCTCAGGCGCGCGCTGATAGCCGTGTTTTAAAGGCTGACGCCTTTATATTATCTCTGATTAACGATATCCGCATTACTGTGGAAGCTGCTACCGAGACAAATGATGAGCGAAAAGCCGCTATTAATGCTGTCGTGGATACCTATTTTGATGTTGATGGTATCACACGTTTTTCAGCAGGCAGATATTGGCGCGCAGCATCTGATGAGCAGCGCGTCCATTATGCCAGACAATTTCGAAACGTTCTTGTTAACACAGCTAGCCGGCAGTTTGACCAGATCAAGGGTCTAACATTCATTCCAACTATATCAAAAGTGAGGGGTGATAAGTTAATTCTGGTTGGCGGCATCATCCAAGATGGCACTGGCGCCCTTCCAGATGTGGAAATATTCTGGCGGGTGAGCGCAATAGCAGGTCAGCCAATGCGCGTGATCGATGTTGAGATAGAAAATATCTCAATGCTGAAAACACAACGTGATGAAAATGAAGCAATCATCCGGCGCGGTGGTGGCTCATTTGATGCCTTACTGCAGTCACTTGATGAACGGCTTGCCGCAATGGCAAAACAATAAGCCATTTATATCGGTGCAGGACAACATAAAAGGGGCCTATTACAAGGCCCCTTTTTTGATGCGTAGTAAGCAAGCAGTTATCGTCTTTGCAAGGCTTATGAGCCTAGTAGGTCTTAACGGCTAATCGGCTTATATTTGATGCGCTTTGGCTGTGCTGCATCCACACCAAGCCGGCGTTTTTTATCCTCTTCATAAGCCTGATAATTACCCTCAAACCATTCAACATGGCTGTCACCTTCAAAGGCAAGAATATGGGTTGCAATCCGGTCAAGGAACCAGCGATCGTGACTAACAACAACCGCACATCCAGCAAATTCCAACAACGCTTCTTCAAGTGCACGCAAGGTATCAACATCAAGATCGTTGGTCGGTTCATCCAGCAACAAAACATTGGCGCCGCTCTTCAGCATACGCGCTAAATGCACCCGGTTGCGTTCACCACCAGAAAGCTGGCCAACGCGCTTTTGCTGGTCACTTCCTTTAAAATTAAACAGGCTAACATAAGCACGCGATGGAATAGTCCGGTTGCCAAGCTGCAATTCATCAAGATTATCGGAGATGACTTCCCATACTGTTTTGCCATCATCAAGGCTATCACGGGACTGATCCACATAGCCAAGCTTGACTGTCTCACCCAGGCGCAAATCACCCTTATCAGGGTTTTCCTGATCTGTAATCATCTTGAAGAGTGTTGTTTTACCAGCGCCGTTTGGCCCGATAATACCAAC
The DNA here is from genome assembly GCA_002387605.1 of Alphaproteobacteria bacterium UBA4588. GTDB lineage: Bacteria > Pseudomonadota > Alphaproteobacteria > Puniceispirillales > Puniceispirillaceae > UBA4588. Next base: position 14,034 of record DGJU01000002.1, read on the forward strand.
GATTCCGCCCGGTGGCAGGCGGAAGGTCAGATCATCAATCAGCAATCTGTCGCCAAAGGCTTTTTCCAGATTGCTCGCCTCAATAACGACATCGCCAAGACGCGGTCCTGCAGGAATTGAAATTTTTGTTGTTTCGCTCCGATTTTCTTTATCCTGCTCCAGCAACTGCTCATAGGCAGACAAACGCGCTTTTGACTTTGACTGACGCGCTTTGGGTGCAGAGCGGACCCATTCAAGTTCGCGTGATAGTGATTTCACACGGGCATCTTCAGCGCGGCCTTCCTGCTCCAGGCGCTTATGCTTTTGTTCAAGCCAGCCTGAATAATTACCTTCATAGGGAATACCCTGCCCGCGATCCAGCTCAAGAATCCATCCAGCAACTTCATCAAGGAAATAACGGTCATGCGTAATGGTAACAACCGTACCCGGAAAATCGTGCAAGAACCGCTGCAGCCATGCGACTGACTCTGCATCCAGATGGTTTGTTGGCTCATCGAGCAACAGCATATCTGGCGCACTCAATAACAAACGACACAAGGCAACGCGGCGCTTCTCACCACCGGAAAGCTTATGGACATCTGCATCACCTGCTGGAACACGTAATGCATCCATCGCAATCTCTGCCTTGCGTTCTAAGTCCCAGCCATCAATAGCGTCGATTTTTTCCTGCAAATCGCCCTGTTCTGCGATGAGGTCATTCATTTCATCATCTGTCAGCTCTTCAGCAAAACGGCCAGATACCTCATTAAACCGGTCAACCAGCTGTTTTGCCTCACCCATGCCTGACAGAATATTTTCTGTAACATTCGCGCTTTCATCAAGCTCAGGCTCCTGCGCTAGATAGCCAATTTTGATGCCATCTGCGGGCCATGCCTCGCCGCTAAAATCAGTTTCAATTCCGGCCATGATTTTAAGCAATGTTGATTTACCAGCACCATTTAGGCCCAGAACGCCAATTTTTGCCCCCGGCAGAAACGACAAGCTGACATCGCGTAATACTTCTTTACCACCTGGCCACACTTTGCCAAGACGTTGCATGGTATAAACATATTGAGTACTAGCCATAATTCGAAAAAACTCCTGCTACCGATAGGACGAATAATATGAGCGCCAGAGAAAAGCAAAAAAATTCCCCGCTCAGCTTGACCTAAATAGCCTATTGCCGCCAATTTTGCTATGGTGTTTTCACTGATGGGCGCGAGCTGCTTCGGATAGATGGACGAAAAGACGTTTTACAAGGAGCACACCGTTATGGGGGACCTACTTCTTCGGATAAAATTGCTGCATTTGCCGCTATGGGTCATCATTTTTGACTGTCTTTTAGCTACCCAGATGTGGGCTCTTATCCTGCTTTTCTGCATCAATGCCTTTACAGATACAGCCCGCGGTAGCTATCTGCGCAATCTAACCTCACCATTATTTTGGGTCGGCCGGTTTATCACGCCGCGGTTTTTATCTGAACGGGCAAAGCCACTCTACCTTGCACTGCTTGTGCTCCTGATACGCTTTTATCTTCTGCCCTTTATCTTTGGATATCGCGTCTCTGAGGTCACAGCGTTGCCGTTTGAAGCGCTGGTTACGAGTGCCATCACAGAAATCATTTATAGTATAGAATTGCTATTTTCCGCAGAGGGCTAACGTTACTGTACGGTAATTGTTGCCGTAGTCGTTGCAGTCTCATCCAAACGGCGAAGCGATTGCTGCCCCTCATTATCTTCAATAAGAAGCCATAAGCCGTCTTGATCAGACGAAAGAGCCCTAATTTTAGCGCCAGCAGGTAATTGCAAAACAGCATCACCAACAGGCGCAAGCGTTTCAGCTTTTCGTTTCAGCCCAATAACAAGGGCGATAACACCCGCCGCTATCAGCACTGTCATGACCAAAATACTAAGCTTTAGCATTGCAAGGGTTCTGGCAGACATAAAAGGCTGCTCTTCTGAACCGATTGTGGCTGTTGTTTCAGAGCTATCTTGTGTAATGTTCTCAGCCATGAGCGACCTTATCACCTTTTCATTTGACGCCAGCCCCGAAGAAGCAGGAACCCGCATCGATAGATGGCTAGCGGTAACCGCTAATGATCCCGGCTTGTCTCGTTCACGAATCAAAGCCCTGATTATCGAGGGCCAGCTTACCTGCGATGGGCGCACATTATCTGATCCCTCCGCGACGGTCAAACCTGGCGCATCCTATCAGCTAATTGTACCCAAGGCGATTGATGCAACCCCGCAGCCTGAAAATATCCCGCTCGATATCATGTATGAAGATGATGATATTATTGTCCTAAATAAGGCAGCCGGCATGGTCGTCCACCCAGCGCCCGGCGCTCTGTCAGGGACGCTTGTCAACGCACTGCTGTTCCATTGCAAAGGCTCTTTGACAGGGATTGGCGGAGTTGCGCGCCCCGGCATTGTTCACCGCCTTGATAAGGATACATCCGGCGTCATGGTATCAGCCAAAACAGATAGGGCGCATATCAGGCTAACCGAGATGTTTGCCGCCCATGATCTTGAGCGGCGTTACCGTGCCTTTATCTGGGGCATGCCTGCAGAACGTGCTGGCATCATTGAACAGCCGCTTGGCAGGCACAAAACAGATAGAAAAAGGCAGGCTGTGATACCGTCAGGCAAACATGCTATCACCTATTATAAAACATTATCAGACCTACCACCGTTTGGCTGTTTCATTGAATGTCAGCTTGAAACCGGTCGCACACATCAGATCCGGGTTCATATGTCACATCTCGGCCATGGTATTATTGGCGACCAAATATATGGTAAGGCCTTACGGGCGGGCCAGATGCCAGACACGGTAAGCCGTGAGGCATTATCTGTGCTAAAAGCCTTTCCCCGGCAGGCGCTTCATGCTGCCTCGCTCGGCTTTGCGCATCCTGTCACAGGAGAGCCCCTATTCTTTGAAACTGAATTACCAGATGATATGGCAGGTCTTCACAGCCATATCCTGAATGCGATTAAGCTGCGCTCTAAGGTTTAGCGCTGGGTAGATTGCCCTCATTCTGCCACTCTTTACATTCATGACTAGTCTTCCCATATAAAGAGTAACAATATTTGATTTATGATGGATGATTATGAGCAAAACAGCCCTTATCCCTTCGCTAACACCAGAAGGTAGCCTCAGTCGCTACATGGAACAGATTAGACAGTTTCCTATGCTGGAACCTGATGAAGAATATATGCTAGCGCATGCCTTTGCTGAGCGCGGCGATGTTGCGTCTGCCCATAAGCTTGTTACAAGCCATCTTCGGCTCGTTGCGAAAATTGCCATGGGGTATCGTGGCTATGGTCTACCGATTGCAGATCTCATTTCTGAGGGTAATCTCGGGATGATGCATGCGGTTAAGAAGTTTGATCCGGAGCGTGGCTTCAGGCTGGCAACCTACGCGATGTGGTGGATTAAAGCCTCTATGCAGGAATATATTCTGCGGAGCTGGTCACTGGTAAAAATCGGCACCACAGCCTCCCAGAAAAAGCTGTTTTTTAATCTGCGTCGTCTGAAAGGGAAAATTGGGGCGATTGATAGCGGTGACCTTCACCCTGATCAGGTTACCCATATTGCTGATGAATTAAATGTTCCTGAGACAGATGTTATCTCAATGAATCAGAGAATGGCTGGCGGTGACCGCTCGCTTAACGTGACGGTTGGCGGCGCGGATAGTGATGGTTCTAGCGAATGGCAGGACTGGCTCGAAGATGATGCTGATGATCAGGAAACATTATTTGCTGAACGCGAAGAATTTTCAGCGCGGCAAAAGCTAATGCTAGAGGCAATGAGCATCCTGAATGAGCGTGAGGTGAGAATCATCGAGGCTCGCCGCTTATCAGAGCCACCGCTCACACTAGAACAGCTTGCCGATGAGTTTAGTGTCAGCCGTGAGCGCATCAGGCAAATTGAAGGCAGAGCCTTTGAAAAACTTTCAGAGGCTGTGCGAAGCAAAGCAAGCGAACTAAAATTACTGCCAGAAGCTTAAGCGCGCATCTGTTAGCCAGCAAACGGGTCATGCACCAGAATGGTATCATCGCGTTCAGGACTGGTTGACAGAATAGAGACTGGCAGGCCTGTCAGTTCTTCAACACGGCGAATATATTTTACCGCATTTGCTGGCAATTCTGCCCATGACCGCGCGCCATAGGTTGTCTCAGACCAGCCCGGCATTTCTTCATAAATCGGCGTACAGGCCGCTTGATCGCTCTCATTTGATGGGAAGTAATCAAGCATCTTGCCATTACACTCATAGCCAGTGCATATCTTCAGCACTTCAAACCCATCAAGAACATCCAGCTTGGTGAGCGCCATACCCGTAATACCAGCGGTCTGACCTGCTTGGCGCACCATCACGGCATCAAACCATCCACACCGGCGCTTTCGGCCCGTAACAGTCCCAAACTCACGGCCTCTCTCGCCCATACGTGCCCCATCATCACCGAAATCTTCGGTTGGGAACGGGCCAGAACCAACGCGTGTTGTATAGGCTTTGGTAATGCCAAGCACAAATGAGACACTACCCGGCCCTGTACCAGAACCTGTGGCTGCCTGTCCGGCAACAGTATTGGAGGAGGTAACAAACGGATATGTGCCATGGTCAATATCCAGCATCACGCCTTGTGCACCTTCAAACAGAATACGTTTACTATTGGCACGGGCATCAGCAAGCACCTGCCAGCTCCGGCCGGCATAGGCAAGGATTTCATCAGCCATTTCCAGCAGCTCTGCAGCGCTATCCGCTGCTGAAAGTTCAGGCTCACCTGCCGCCTTTAGCCAGATGTTATGATGGGCTGTTAAAGCCTCAAGGCGCGTATGAAGTAATGCTGTGTCGCGCAAATCCGACAAGCGCAGACCGCGGCGCGCAATCTTATCTTCATAAGCTGGGCCAATACCGCGCCCGGTCGTACCAATTTTGCCAGCACCCCGCATAGCTTCGCGCGCAATATCAACTTTTTGGTGGATCGGCAAAATAAGCGAGACACTATCGGAGACGATCAGATTATCTGGCGTAATTTCAACGCCTTGTTCGCGCAAAATCTTCATCTCAGACAGCAGGGCTGACGGGTCAACAACAACCCCATTGCCAATGATCGACAGCTTGCCGGGACGCACTATACCAGACGGAAGCAGCGACAGCTTATATTCTACGCCGCCAATGACGAGCGTGTGACCTGCGTTATGACCGCCTTGAAACCGCACAACCAAATCTGCGCGCTCAGATAGCCAATCAACAATTTTACCTTTGCCTTCATCTCCCCACTGGGAGCCGATTACTGCAACATTTGACATTCTTTTTTATGTCCTTTTTTACACCAGACTATCGTCTTTTTAAAATCTACATACCTTCGCAAAAAGGCTTATTAAAGTTCTTCTGGCGCACTATCGCGGTGACGCAAGATGAACTGGCACCCAAGAGAGAGCGCTTCTTGGTCAGCATTTACCCCAACACTCCCAAACACGACTTGCCGGCCTCTATCCGCAAAGCTCAGCCCGGATGCCAAGCCTGCCTCTGCTGAGATATAAAGCCGTGGAAGCTCGTCTGGCGCATTCAAAGCGCGCAAAATCCTATCCATATAAAGTGAGATACCAACAGCTGGCTCGCCATATCCGGTAACATATGCGCCGCCGCGGGCAACAGCCCCGCGCAGACCTTGTCCAAATATCGAGAAGCTAATCGAAGTATGATAATCAAACCCCTGACTATCTAGTGGGTCAAGTGTGAGCGCGACATCCGGCATTAAGCCTGAAAGCATCTCCACAACATTTAATAAAACCGATAGATAATCAGCTGCAGGCTGGGGCAAGTTTGCACCAACCGCTGCTAGTGCTTCTGCAGTTCCGCCTGATTGCGTGCATAAAGCCGCAAGGTGGGCTGATGCCACACTATCATGAGCGCTAAGTGCCGTAATATCACGGTTCCGCACAGCCTCGCCTAGCGTTGCGCGGGCGTCATCATCAACACCGTCTAGGAGCAGGCCAACAAGGCGCGGCACACCCAAATCAACAGTCAATCCAGAAATGCCGGCACGGGTGAGAGCACGCACACCAAGCAGAATCATTTCTGCAGCAGCCTGTTCATCATCACGGCCAATAATTTCAGCCCCAGCTTGCACAAGCTGGCGTTCTGGATTCAGCACGTCAGGCACAACCCGCATCACTTCACCAGAATAAGCAAGACGCAAAGGGCGCGGCATATGCGCAAGGCGGGTGCCTGAAATGCGGGCAACCTGAGCTGTCATATCAGCCCGCAACGCCATCATCTGATGCGAGACCGGGTCAAGTAGCCGGAAACTTGATTTTGAAAGGCTGGCGCCCGGCCCTTCACCAAGGAGTGTTTCTTCGAATTCAACCAGCGGCGGTTTGACCTGCACATAACCAAAATCAGCAAAACATGCCATCACATCTCGGGTGGATTTCATGTCCTGAGCGGCTTGAGGATGCAGCAAATCTGACAGGCCTGCTGGCAATAAACCCTGTTGTGGGGAGCCCCCTGATACTGGGGCGCTATCATCTACTGTCATGGCGCGGCGCTCACTCTTGTTTCGCCTGCTGAACGACGTGCCAGCAGGTCACAAAAACCTGATTGTTCTAGCCTGTTTCAGCCAGCGGGGCAAGCAGAGGGACACACCTCTGTTACCACTACCCCGCTATTATTGTTTTTTGCTAAAAAAAACGCCTAACTATCAAAGCGCAAATAGTCTGCCCGCACGATTTGCGGGAGTGCCCGTATCGCCTGAAGGGTGTCTGCTTCAACATTTCCATCAACTTCAATTAGCGCAATCGCTTCACCGCCTGCTTCTTTTCGGCCAAGATGGAAGGTTGCAATATTCAACCCCAATCCGCCTAAAACACCGCCAAGAGCCCCGATAAAGCCCGGCTTATCAAAATTGCGCAGATACATCATATCTTCAGGGAACCCTGCCTCAACCGAAATACCCTGTACTTCGACAATACGGGGTCTATCGCCACCAAACAGAGTACCGGCAATCGTCCGCTCGCCGCCTTTGAAGGCAACCGTCAGACGAAGCAATGTTTCATAATCACATCTGCGGTCATGGCGCACTGTAGCAACAGCAAGGCCATTGGCAGAGGCAACCGCTGTTGCATTCACCATATTAACCGAATCCATCTTGGCGCCGAGCAATCCTGCCAGAGTAGCTGCCAGAACAGGGCCTTCGTTCAAAGCAGCCGCACGCCCGTCAAATTCGAGCCGCACAGAACTGAGGCCATCAGCATCAATTTGCCCCAGAAACTGGCCAAGACGCTGCCCTAATTTCATATATGGCCGCAAGACAGGCGCTTCTTCGGCTGTCACACTTGCCATATTCAGCGCGTTCGTCACAGCACCTGTATTCAGATAATCTGCCATTTGCTCTGCGACCTGCAAGGCAACTTTTTCCTGTGCTTCTCTGGTGCTCGCGCCTAGATGCGGCGTTGCAATAAAGTTCGGGGCACCAAATAAAGGGTTATCTGTTGCTGGCTCTTCAGCAAAAACATCCAAGGCTGCGCCGGCAACATGACCAGATGTAAGAGCCGCGAATAAGGCAAGTTCATCCACGAGGCCGCCCCGTGCACAATTAACGATGCGAACACCTTTTTTGGTTTTATTCAGCGCATCTGCTGAAATGATATTACGTGTTGCGTCTGTCAGAGGGGTATGAAGCGTAATGAAATCAGCTTCAGCCAATAGCTCATCAAGCTCTTTTTTCTCAATGCCCAATTCTTTTGCACGCTCGTCTGTAAGGAACGGGTCATACCCCATCACCTTCATCTTCAGCCCCTGCGCACGGTCCGCAACAATCGCACCAATATTACCACAGCCAACAATACCTAACTTTTTACCGGTAATTTCAGTTCCCATAAATTTTGACTTCTCCCACTTGCCCGCAAGCGTGGAGGTCGTGGCTTGGGGAATCTGTCGTGAGACAGCCAAAAGCATCGCAATCGCATGTTCAGCGGTTGTTATAGCATTACCAAAGGGCGTGTTCATTACCACAACGCCTGCCGCTGTTGCCGCTTTCTGGTCAACATTATCAACCCCGATACCCGCACGGCCAACCACTTTCAGCTTGGGTGCATGGCTCAGAAGCTCTTCGGTTACTTTGGTCGCTGAGCGAATAGCTAAACCATCATAATCACCGATGATAGCGGCAAGTTCTTCGGGGGTCAGGCCGGTTTTTACATCGACCTCTATCCCTGCGTTTCTAAAAATATCGGCAGCTTCAGGCGCCAATTTATCACTGATAAGGACTTTACTCATCTTGTCATTCTCTCTTGCTAAATAAGGAAATTAGGAACGTGCTGTCTGATAGGCCCAGTCAATCCACGGCATCAGTGCGCGCATATCATCAGCCTCTACTGTTGGACCGCCCCACAGGCGCAGTCCCGGAGGAGCTGTTCTATACGCGCCAATATCATAGGCGGCGCCTTCTGCTGCCAGCAGGCCAACCATCTTCTTGGCAAAGGCGGCTTGCTCGTCTGGCGACTGCGCGATAATTTCTGGCGCTGATAATCGCAGACAAATAGATGTTGAGGATAGATTGGCGTCATCTGCACACAGAAAATCAATCCAATCATGAGTTGCAACAAAGTCACGCACAACAGCTAGATTGTCTTCTGAACGTTTAATCAGACCATCAAGTCCGCCACAGCTATCTGCCCAGTCCAGAGCCGAAAGCAAATCTTCAACACACAGCATGGATGGCGTGTTGATTGTATCACCGCGGAAAATGCCCTCAATAAGCTTGCCTTTTTTGGTAAGCTGGAAAATTTTTGGCATTGGCCAAGGCGGGGTATAGCTTTCAAGCCGCTCAACAGCCCGCGGCGATAGAATAATCACGCCATGTGCCGCCTCACCGCCCAGTGATTTCTGCCAGCTAAATGTTGTAATATCCAGCTTGCTGAAATCCATCTCCATCGCAAAACAGGCAGAGGTCGCATCAGCAATCGTCAGGCCCGTCCGGTCATCAGAAATCCAGTCCGTATTCGGCACCTTCACACCAGAGGTCGTCCCATTAAAGGTGAATAGAATATCCCTGTCCTGATCAATGGCTGATAAATCCGGCAGAGCGCCGAAATCTGCTTCCATTAATCGGCAGTCATCTAGTTTCAGCTGATTAACAGCATCACTCACCCAAGTTTTACCAAATGATTCCCATGCCAAAACATCAACACCGCGGGCACCAAGGACAGACCACATGGCCATTTCCACTGCGCCCGTATCAGACGCAGGGACAATCCCGAGACGATAGCCTTCCGGTAGGCGAAGCAAAGATGCCATCCGGTCGATTGCTGAAGTAAGTTTGGCTTTGGGGTCTTTGGCGCGATGCGAGCGACCGAGCGCTGCGTCATCTAGTAGGGTGAGGTTCCAGCCGGGATGTTTCTTGGTCGGCCCCGATGAAAATAGGGGCGATTCCGGCAAACGCGGTGGTTTCATAACGAACCTCTTCAATAATGTGACCACCCGTTGGGGGATGGCGACCCATCGCAGAAGATAGAGAGGCGCGTAAAAATGTCAAGCAGGAGAGTGTCAGAAATTACAAAAGAATGGTTATTCCTACCGATAGGATTCGATCGCCGTGACAAGCTTTTCCATCGCCTTATCAAGCGCTGGCTCATCAAGAGCCTCAACCATGACCCGGATAAGAGGCTCAGTTCCAGACGGGCGAAGAATAACCCGTCCATTATTCCCAAGCTCTGCTTCAACAGCTGCAACTGTCTGAATAATAGAAGCTTCTTTGAGAACTGACTTATCAATGTCAGGAAGATTAACCAGCTTTTGTGGGACAGGGACAAACTGGTTAAGGAGCTCGCTTGCCGTCTTGCCCGTCCGGCACATGACGCCCAGAATTTGCAAAGCCGCAATCAGCCCATCACCTGACCTAGTCAGATGCGGGAGCAGAATATGACCTGACGGCTCGCCGCCTAGATTGCTGCCCGTTGTTTTCATCCGCTCAAGAACATATCGGTCACCCACCGCCGCACGCTCAAACGCTATTCCTTTTTCTGCTAACAGCAGCTCTAGGCCAAGATTGCTCATCACCGTACCAACAACCGGACCGTGCAGCAGCCCATTAGCTTGCATATCAAGCGCCAGCGCTGCCAGAATATAGTCACCATTAAAGATACCGCCTGTCTCATCGCTCAGAATAAGCCTGTCAGCATCACCATCCAAACCAATTCCAATCTGCGCGCTAGCCTCACGGACTGTCTGAGCCATAGCATCGGGCGCGGTTGCACCGCAATCTTCATTAATATTCAGACCATCGGGCGCAACCCCCATACTTACAATCTCAGCGCCCAATTCATGTAATGTATTAGGTGCGGTATTATAGGCAGCGCCATGCGCACAATCGATGACAACCCGCAAACCAGTCAAAGATTGCGCTGTATCAAAAGTTGATTTAGCAAATTCCATATAACGCTGGGCAGAATTTACCATCCGGCGGGCCCGTCCCAACTGACTAGGGTCTGAGAGCGCGATAGACCCCTGCATGAGGCTGGAGATACCTTCTTCGATGGCATCATCCAGTTTCATACCGTCGGGACCGAAAAGCTTAATACCATTATCGTGGTGCGGGTTATGGCTGGCTGAAATCATCACGCCGAATTCTGCCCGCATTGAATGGGTTAGATAGGATACAGCAGCTGTCGGCACCGGACCAAGTAGGCGGCAATTAATGCCAATAGAGGTAAAACCAGCGACCAGTGCGCTTTCAATCATATAGCCTGACAGACGAGTATCTTTGCCGATAACGACTGTTGGCGCTGTGCTTGTATGTTGTTCGCCAGACTGATCTGCAAACCACCTGCCAGCAGCAAGAGCAAGCCGCACCACAGCTTCAGCGCGCATCGGTCCTGTATTGATACGAGCCCGCACACCGTCAGTGCCGAAAATGCCTGCCATGATGCTATCCTATTTATTGCCTATTATCGATTTATCAATTCTTGCTGACACTATAGAGGCAGGCATTCACACGGTCCAGTAAACAGCCCACACTCCCGCCATTATCCCCTAACTGAGAGGTTTAGCCTCGTGCAACAGTAATCGCCTGATAGGTCTCTGTGATATCATGTGTGCGGATAAACTGAGCGCCTTGTTCACTAGCCTGAACACTGAGCGCTAAACTGCCAGCCAGCCTGTCCATTGCCTGATTACCGGACGGCACTGGGCCATTTTGAAAGACGCTATCAGCTTTCATCAGTGTTGAAATACTTGATTTCCGCGACACGCCTAATAGTAGGGGCACACCAAGCCCGTGAAACAGACTTGTCCACCGAATAATATCCAGATTATGTGCGACTGTTTTCCCAAACCCATAGCCCGGATCCAGTATAATATGGCTACGTGGTATACCAGCGGCTTCTAATCTGTCACGGCAGTCTCGCAATGCATTAAACACATCTATCGGGGCAAATTCATAATGCGGGTTATCCTGCATTGTCTCTGGCGTGCCTTGCATATGCATTGCCATGACACCGAACTTACCGGGACTGTGCAAAAAGCTATCACGCGCCGCATCAATCGCCATCTTGTCTTGAAATCCAGAGACATCATTAATAAATGAGGCGCCCGCAGCACTGGCTCTGCGCATCACGGCAGGCCGGCGTGTATCAGCTGATATCAGACTATTGTCGCGCGCCAACGCTTCGATAACCGGCATAATACGGGCTAATTCCTGCTGTTCTGCTACAGGCTCAGCACCGGGACGCGTTGATTCACCGCCAATATCAACAAGGCTTGCGCCGTCTGCCAGCATCTGGCGCGCACCGGCAAGCGCTTTGCGTGAGTCTAGATGAACGCCGCCATCAGAAAAGCTATCAGGCGTGACATTCACAATGCCCATCAGATGCGGTCTGTCCATCTTCAGACCGGCAATATCAGCACGCGGTGTTGTTAACTCATGTAAGACACTATCTGCACGGGCTTTATCAGCTGATGCTGCGCGGTAGCTACTATAATCAGTCCGCCACACCGTAAAGGGCACTTGCTGGTCTTTTGCAGAGCGCATCACAACATCAACCAAACAGAAGGCCTGCCAGCCGCCAGCAAGGCGTAGATACGAACTATTATGATATCTGCCATCTGGCACAGCAGTCGCCGGATCATCTGCCGCAACAAGCGCTACAGGACGCAGCCATGTTTCGTGCTCGTCAGGCAGACCGGGAAGGTCCTGTACATCGCCAACATAGCGCACTGCGCTTGTCATTGTTGTTTCATACATCACCAGCGCGCCTACCTAAATTGCCCTTTTAAACGGGTGGTATGATCACAAAAGCTAGACCACAATACCTGCCCTCAGGGCCTAACCCCGAGGACCGCCCGCACGCGGGATACCGGCAAGCCCAGATTGCCCTTAAACGGGCTCTGAGCCTGGGGTGTCGGTATCGGGGCGTGTGCGTGAGCGACCACCGGTTGGCAGACCAGTGCGCGGCCGTTTTGCACGCGGCGTAGCCGGGCTATCATCATCATCTACCTCAGCACGAGAGAGCGTGCCGCCTTCAACGATAATCTTGATTTCATCCCCATTAAGGGTTTCATATTCAAGCAGACCTTGAGCCAGCAACTCTAGCTGTTTTGCATTCTTTTTCAGAATTGCGGCAGCATCTTTGTAAGCCAAATCAACAATCCTGCGGATTTCACTATCGATAACATCTGCTGTTGCTTCTGACATATTTTTCGACTGCGTCATTGACCGGCCAAGGAAGACTTCCTGCTCATCACCGCCATAAGCAAGGAAGCCAAGCTTGTCTGACATGCCCCATTCTGTGACCATGCGGCGTGCAACGTCTGTTGCCATACGAATGTCTGAAGACGCACCAGTTGTTACTTTTTCTGCACCAAAAATCTGTTCCTCGGCAATTCGCCCACCACACGCAACCCGCAAATCTGCCAGCAATTTATCAACTGCCATGGAAATACGGTCACCTTCAGGCAATCGCATTACCATACCCAATGCGCGGCCACGCGGAATAATCGTTGCTTTGTGAATCGGGTCTGATGCCGGCGAATGAAGCGCAACAACAGCGTGCCCTGCTTCGTGATAGGCAGTCAGTTTCTTTTCATCATCAGTCATCACCATAGAGCGGCGCTCTGATCCCATCATGACCTTATCTTTGGCTTCTTCAAATTCTGCCATCGAGACGGTACGCTTTCCCTTACGGGCAGCAAGAAGGGCGGCTTCATTCACCAAATTGGCAAGGTCAGCACCTGAAAATCCGGGTGTACCACGTGCAATGATCCGTGGCTCAACATCGCCTGCAAGCGGCGTTTTACGCATATGGACCTTCAGGATACGCTCACGGCCCAACACATCTGGGTTCGGCACAACAACCTGACGGTCAAAACGTCCCGGACGCAGTAAAGCCGGGTCCAGCACATCTGGTCTGTTAGTTGCTGCAATCAGGATAACGCCTTCATTTGCTTCAAAACCATCCATCTCAACAAGCATCTGGTTCAGCGTCTGTTCACGCTCATCATTGCCGCCCCCAACGCCGGCGCCGCGATGGCGTCCAACAGCGTCGATTTCGTCAATAAAGATGATACAAGGTGCATTTTTCTTGCCCTGCTCGAACATATCGCGAACACGGCTTGCACCCACACCAACAAACATCTCAACAAAGTCTGAGCCTGAGATGGTAAAAAACGGCACATTTGCTTCACCAGCGATTGCCCGTGCAAGCAACGTCTTACCTGTTCCTGGAGGACCGACAAGCAGCACGCCTTTTGGAATCTTACCGCCAAG
>DGJU01000087.1:0-18545 GCA_002387605.1 Alphaproteobacteria bacterium UBA4588
CCAGCGAATGATAATTTAATGGAATTGCTTGTAACACTTGATGCATTACGCCGCGGATCAGCCCGTCGTATCACAGCGGTTATTCCGTATTACGGCTATGCCCGGCAGGACCGGAAATCAGGTCCGCGTACTCCTATTTCAGCAAAGCTTCTGGCAAATCTAATTACCACAGCTGGGGCAGACCGCGTTCTAACGATTGACCTACATGCTGGCCAGATACAGGGCTTTTTTGATATTCCAACAGACAATCTTTACGCAGCCCCTGTCTTTACTGATGATATTCAGGCGAAATATGAAAATGGCAATCTGATGATTGTATCTCCTGATGTTGGCGGCGTGGTTCGTGCCCGGGCTCTTGCGCGCCGGCTGAATGTTGACCTTGCTATTATCGACAAACGTCGCCCGCGGGCCGGTGTGTCTGAAGTGATGAATATTATTGGGGATGTATCTGGCCGGCACTGTATCATGGTTGATGATATTGTTGATTCTGGGGGTACGCTTTGTAATGCCGCCAAAGCGCTTATGGATTCAGGCGCATTAAGTGTTGATGCCTACGTAACACACGGCGTTCTGTCTGGCGGGGCTGTCTCTCGGATTGCCTCTTCACCTTTGACATCACTGGTAACAACTGATTCGATCCAGGCAACCGAAGCCATGCGTGTTGCCCGCAATATCCGCCAACTTTCAATCGCACCACTGCTTGGTGAAGCGATGAAACGCATTCATCAGGAAAAATCAGTCTCCAGCCTCTTCCAATAGGCCGTTTTCAGCCTGATATTTGCTGATTTAACTTGTATTTTTGTGCGTCTGCGCCTATCAAGAGCGCCAAGCTATGCACCCTTGGAGGCATAGGCTGACATCTATTTCATCAAACAGGAAGGTTAGTTATGTCAGAAACTACTGAAATCAGCGCCATTGAGCGCACTCGGGTCGGTAAGGGGTCCGCCCGTGCATCACGTCGCGCAGGCATGATCCCTGCTGTTATTTACGGCGATAAAAAATCTCCTATCAGCATTGAGCTGGAAGAACGGGTTATCCGCAAGATCATTCACGAGCCAGGCATTTTCGGCCGTCTTTTGAATATCAAGGTTGACGGAACAGTTACAACTGTTCTGACACGTGACATTCAAATGCATCCGGTCACAGATGAGCCGCTCCACATGGATATGCTGCGTGTTGGTAAGAAATCTAGTGTTGCTGTGGCAGTACCGGTTGAATTTATCAATGAAGACTTGGCACCCGGCCTCAAGGTTGGCGGCGTGTTGAACATTGTTCGTCATGAAGTTGAATTGAACTGTCCTGCAGGCAATATTCCTGAGAAGATCGTAATCGATCTTAGCGGCGTTAATGTCGGCGATTCCATTCATATCAGTGCAGTGACACTGCCGGATGACGCTACACCAACAATTACCGATCGTGACTTCACTATCGCAACACTTCAGTCACCAGGTGGCGGTGTTAAGAATCTTGATGATGAAGATGGCGAGGCAGGTGAAGACGCTTCAGCTGGCGAAGGCGAAAGCACAGAATAAGCCATTAAGGCTATTTCACGTATCTTTCCTGTCACAGATGGCCATAATATGGCCCTGTGGCAGGACTTCCAGCCCTCTTTTTTGGGTCTTATCTGAACCAGCTAAAGAGATAAGGACCGGAGAATAAAGCAATGTTATGGGTTGGCCTCGGAAATCCCGGACCGGACTACCGTCTGAACCGCCATAATGTTGGCTTCATGGCGCTGGAAAGCATTGCTTCGGAATACGGATTTTCACAATGGCGGACCAAAGCCGGCCTTTGCATAAGCGAAGGCAGAATAGGCAGCCAGAAAATCATTGCCCTCAAACCTCAATCATTTATGAATAAATCGGGTCTTCCGGTAGCTGAAACAGCGCGATACTACAAAATTGCACCAGCTGATATCACTGTGTTTCATGATGAAATTGATCTTGGCATTGGCCGTGTTCGCGTCAAACAAGGCGGCGGTCATGGGGGACATAATGGATTGCGGGATATTGACCGGCATATGGTGCAAGATTACTGGCGCGTGCGTCTTGGTGTTGGCCGGCCAGAGCGTAAATCAGATGTTCATAAATGGGTACTGCAGGATTTTGCCAAAGCAGAACAGTCAGGCTGGCTTGACAGTCTGCTGAAAGCTATGACATCTGAAGCAGGCTTGCTGGCTGACGGGGATACAAATAGCTTTATGTCACGTGTTGCCTTCCTTGCGCCCGCACCAACACCAATACCAGAAGATAATGACTAGAACCATCTGCCTGCTCGTCAGGCGCATTCATATATTTTATCAGGCAGGAGCATAGATTATGGGGTTTAATTGCGGGATCGTTGGACTGCCGAATGTTGGTAAATCTACCTTGTTTAATGCGCTGACAAAAACAGCTGCAGCAGAAGCAGCCAACTACCCTTTCTGCACAATCGAGCCAAATACGGGCAGAGTTGCTGTTCCAGATACACGCCTTGATAAGCTGGCGGAGCTTGCAAGCTCTGCACAAATTCTGCCAACCCAGCTCGAATTTGTTGATATTGCTGGGCTGGTGCGGGGCGCAGCACAGGGCGAGGGTCTGGGCAATCAGTTCCTGGCAAATATTCGTGAAGTCGATGCGATTGCCCATGTGCTGCGGTGCTTTGAAGATGATGATATCACCCATGTTGAAGGCGGCGTCGACCCTGTGCGCGATGCAGATACAGTGGAAACAGAGCTGATGATTTCAGATATGGAGTCTCTGGAAAAGCGGATGACGGCACTTACGAAAAAAGTGCGTGGCGGCGATAAACAGGCAGCCTCTGACTTATCGCTCATGGAAAAGCTACATGCCCAGCTTTCAGACGGCCAGCCTGCGCGTAAAACGCCAAATCTTACCGAAGATGAGCAAGCGCGTTTGCCCTACCTGCAATTACTGACAACAAAGCCTATTTTGTATGTCTGTAATGTAGGCGAGGCAGATGCGGCAACCGGCAATGCGTTTTCTGAAACAGTTGGCAAAATGGCGGCAGAACAGGGCGCTGCTCATGTAGTTGTCTCTGCTGCGATCGAATCTGAAATAGCAACTCTCGACCCAGAAGACGCAGCAGAATTCTTGAGCGAGCTTGGGCTAGAAGAAGCCGGTCTGGTGCGGATGATTAGTGCTGGTTATGGCCTTCTTGAATTACTGACCTTCTTTACAGTCGGTCCCAAAGAAGCCCGCGCATGGACAGTTCATACAGGTGCGACAGCACCCGAAGCCGCTGGTGTTATTCATACCGATTTTCAGCGTGGCTTTATCCGCGCCGAAACCATTGCTTTTGATGATTATATGGCCTGTTCAGGCGAAGCAGGCGCCAAGGAAGCTGGTAAACTCCGCATTGAAGGCTCTGACTATAAGGTCAAAGATGGGGATGTATTCCATTTTCGCTTTAACGTCTAACCACAGCCAGCAGACACAGCTTTCTGCTCTCATGCACTAGCTTTGCCATATAAAAAGCACAACCCGGTCCCGGATTGTGCTTTTTTTTATATCATCGCTTTACCGCATGCCGATAGCAAAGCCGGTATCTTGGCGATTAGACCTTTGATTTCTTCACATCTGCCCAGATGAAGCGCATTGCGCCAAACGACATTACTGACAGAATAAGAAGGAACGCAACAACAGCAACACCCGTACGCTTACGCTTTTCAAGGGCTGGTTCTGCTGTCCATGCAAGGAACGCAACAAGATCAGCTGAAATAGCTTCAACAGAACTTTCAGCGCCGTCTGCATAGGTTAAATCATCACCATAAAGCGGCTGTGGCATTGCAATCATATGGCCAGAATAGGCGGCGTTATAATACATGCCTTCAGGTATTTCGGTATCGCCTGGTGCCTCTTCATAAGATGTCAGCAAGCTATAAAGATAATCAGGTCCATTTGCGCGTGCTTTGGCAATCAGAGACAGGTCTGGCGGATAAGCGCCATTATTGGCGGCACGAGCGGCATTCTGGTTCGCATAAGGCGCTGGAAAGCGGTCAGCAGGCAAGGCTGCCCGCATGAACATATCACCATCATCATTCGGGCCGTCTTCGACTTCATATTGGGCCGCAATCGCTTTGATTTCAGCTTCATTATATCCCAAGTCAGCAAGATTTCTGAATGACACATAATCAAGTGAATGACAGCCTGAACAAACCTCAACATAAGCCTGAAGTCCGCGCTGCATTGCTGCCTGATCAAAACTGCCAAACGGTCCAGAAAAAGACCAATCCTTTTGCTTCAGGACAACATCACCGCCACCAGCAGCAAGCGCCGGGCCTGCCATCATAAGCGCGGCAAGGCAAAGGAACAGTTTTTTCATTACACTTTCTCCTTTGGTGCTGCAGCTGCGCCAGCAAGGCCGCCACCGCCGCCAAACACAGGCGTTGAGATTGATTGCGGCAAGGGTCGCGGCGTTTCAATAACCGATAACAGCGGCAATATCGCAAGGAAGTGAATGAAATACCATACTGTCGCAACACGTCCAACCAGCAGATACATGCCCTCTGCCGGCTTAGCGCCAACATAGCCAAGCACGATGCAGTCAATGACCAGAATCCAGAAGAAGATTTTGAACATAGGACGGAAGCGCGCTGAGCGAACTGGTGAGCGGTCAAGCCATGGCAGAACAAACAGGATAGCAATCGCACCAAACATAGCAAGGACACCGCCAAGCTTGTCAGGCACCGCCCGCAAGATGGCATAGAATGGCAGGAAGTACCATTCAGGCACAATATGAGCTGGTGTCTGCATCGGGTTTGCCGGAATGTAATTATCTGGATGTCCGAGGAAGTTCGGGAAGAAGAAAACTGCCGCAGCAAGGAATGTCAGAAAGACTGACAGACCAAAGAAATCCTTGATGGTGTAATATGGATGGAACGGCAATGTATCCTGCGGCCCGCGTGTATCAATCCCCAGCGGGTTGTTTGAGCCAAATCTGTGCAAGGCAACAAGGTGCAGAATAACAACACCAACAATCAGGAACGGCATCAGATAGTGAAGCGCAAAGAAGCGGTTAAGTGTTGGGTTATCAACTGAAAACCCACCCCATAGCCATGTAACAATGCTTTCACCAACAAACGGGATAGCCGAAAACAGGTTGGTAATCACAGTCGCGCCCCAGAAGGACATTTGCCCCCACGGCAGCACATAACCCATAAAGGCTGTTGCCATCATCAGAAGCAGGATAACAACACCCAGCATCCATAATAATTCGCGTGGCGCTTTATATGATCCGTAATATAAGCCTCTGAAAATATGAACAAAGACCACAATGAAGAAGAAACTCGCCCCGTTCATATGAATATAACGTAATAACCAGCCATGATTTACATCACGCATGATACGTTCGACAGACTCAAATGCATAATCAACATGCGCTGTGTAGCTCATCGCCAAGGTAATGCCGGTGACAATCATAATCACGAGCGAAATACCGGCAAGCGATCCAAAATTCCAGAAATAATTCAGGTTCTTTGGTGTTGGATATTCATTTGCTTCATGCTCAAGGAAACTGAAAATCGGGAGACGATGATCAATCCAGCGCACGACAGGGTTTGAAAACTTTGATGCAGACATCTTAATAAACTCCTTGGCGATCAGCCGATACGGATGACCTGGTCGGATAGAAAGCTGTAAGGGGGAACTTCTAGGTTAAGCGGCGCAGGCCCTTTGCGAATACGGCCTGATGAATCATAATGCGAGCCATGACATGGGCAGAACCAGCCGCCATATTCGCCGCGCACTTCGCCAACCTTCTGACCCAGTGGCACACATCCAAGATGCGTACAAACGCCCAGTACAACAAGATATTCAGGCTTCTGCGCCCGCACTTCATCACCTTCTGGGTCGCGCAAATCATCTTGCGATACAACTGACGCTTCCTCAATTTCTGAGGATGTACGGTGACGGATAAAAATTGGCTTGCCGCGCCATTTGATCGTAATTGACTGACCTTCGGCAATTTTCGACACATCAACTTCGATGCTAGCAAGAGCAAGTGTATCTGCAGCTGGGTTCATCTGGTCGACGAGCGGCCAGACAAAAGCACCTGCGCCAACAGCGCCCATCGCATAGGTTGCAACAACGATGAAATCGCGACGAGATTTGTGTTCGACCGAAGCATCAGCCGCCGTCTTTGATTGTGATTTAGCCATCTTCCCCTCTTTTCCTCATGCATCTATCTCTTCAGATAAAAGATAGTCTGCACATATCAGAAATAACAACTGTATATCTAGCAAAGTGGGTAGCATTTTCCCAGACCCTGCGACAATTTATTTCACGCTTTCTAGCCTTCAGGGGATAGTTTTCATCAGAACGGGAAAACATAAGCTGCTTTGGGCCTGCTTCGGGGCTATTTCTGGCGACCACAGAGCTATTTTAAAAGCCCCTAATCTTACGGCCACCTTACTTCTGGCGGCAGACTCATCAGAATTGCCTCAATATTCCCGCCCGTCTTTAAGCCAAACAATGTTCCCCGGTCATAAAGCAAATTAAATTCAACATAACGACCGCGCTTGACAAGCTGTTGATGCCGGTCCTCATCGGTCCAGCTTTGCGCCATTTTTGCGCGCACAATATCAGCATAGACATTAGCAAAGCTTGTGCCGACATCTTGTGTAAAAGCAAAATCAGCCGCATGATCCCCGGACGTAAGGTAATCATAGAAAATACCGCCTGCACCGCGCGCCTCATCACGGTGCGGCAGATAGAAATATTCATCACACCATTTTTTATAGGTGTCATAATAATCATCACCATGCCGGTCACAGCATTGCTTTAGCCCATCATGAAACTGCCCGGCTGCATCATCTGCTGGCATAAGCGGGGTTAAATCGCCGCCGCCGCCAAACCATGTTTTGGCCGTAGCAATGAAACGCGTATTCATATGGGCGGCAGGAACAAACGGGTTCTGCGGATGGGCAACCAGCGAAATACCGCCTGCCCAGAATGCACCATCATCTTCAGTGCCTGGAATTTGGGCACGGAACTCCTCGGAAAAAGTCCCATGAACAACAGAAATATTTACGCCGACTTTCTCAAAAACCCGGCCATGCATAACACTGATTTCACCGCCACCGCCGCCATCACGATCCCATGTTTTGCGTGCAAACTGGCCTGCTGGCTGATGGCCAAGGGGCGTATCGGCGGCATCGCGCTCAATAGCTTCAAAACTGGTGCAGATATCATCACGAAGCTGGCGAAACCAGCGCGCAGCAGCATCCTGCCGCTCAGCCCTTGTTGAGGCATCAACAAGCTTGTCTGACATTTTTGATTTAGCGTGAGCGATGGATGATATCGGTGTTTGTGTCATCTGAAATATCTTGGTTAAGAAGCTCGCCGCGGCGCGCGGTAAATCCAGACTCTACCCAGCGTTTTGTGAGCGCAGCTAAAGCCTGACCTGTACGAATGCCGGTTGTATGATAAGTCATTTCTATATCTGTGCCGGAGATGGGACAAGATGGCGGCGTAAAAAAGACGATTTGCCGCAGACGCTCATAATCAGCTGTCGTGCCGCTCATCACACACGCATCAAGATAACGCGGGCCAGCCGCATCTTTCAGCCAAAAAGCCTGTTGTTGCCACGCATCAGAACAAAGCCTATCAGCAGCATCCCGCGTGAGTTCTTTATCAAGCGCTGCAAGCATACGGCTATCAGCACGGCTGAGCTTCAGGCGCTTTGCCAGTCCTGCACGTTGGCCAGGCTCACACTGCAGACCAAGAGCCGCAACCGGCCCTATGAGACCTGACAGTAGGCCTTCTTTGAGCAGTCCATGATGGGGCCAGCCATTCGTAACAGCCGCAAACGGCGTATCAAACAGCACCTTGTCAACGCCCATTTCATGCAGCAACCCTATCATCTTATCAGCTGCTGGGCCGGTCACAATACGACGCATCTCTGATGCCACACGCTCAGCTGACAGCATAGGTAATGACGCCACACCGGCAAATATGGCGCGGCAGGTTTCATCATCCATCTGCAAAACAGGATATTCAGAACAGAATCTGACAGCCCGTAGCAGGCGGAGATGATCTTCGGTAAGTCTTTTTTCAGGCCTGCCAATGAAGCGCAGACACCCCGCCGCCAGATCAGCACAGCCCCCAACAGGGTCATAAAGCTGTCCGTGGCGGTCAAGATAGAGCGCATTTATGGTAAAATCACGACGCTTAGCATCCTCTTCCCAGCTCTCGATAGGGACAATAACAGCATGCCGGCCATCTGTTTCACTATCGCTTCTGAGGCGCGTCACCTCAGCTGTAAATCGCCCTTTTCGAAGGGTAACCGTGCCATGAGCTATGCCTGTTTCATAAACTGAATAGCCAGCTTTCTGAGCAGCAGATGCCATAATTTCAATAGGCAGATTAACCGCCATATCAATGTCGGGATGTGCATCAGGAGCGCTTGGATGCAGTGCCCAGCCAGCATACCAGTTTCGCACGATACCGCCCACCAGCCGCGCTTCCCCGCCAGCTTGTTCTGCACAGTCAAACAGGCCGCATAAAGCAGCGCTATCAAGCTGGGGCATATCATAGAAATCAGTGCGGCCAGCGCTGCTCATAATCCCGCGCCCCCCTCTTGGTTAAGTATTAGGCGTCTGGGTCTTGGGCACAAACTGACCCGGAACAATAACACCATTCTGATTTTGAGGTGGTTGATAGCGCGTATCAGTCTCACCTGCCCCAATTTCAAGCATTAACAGCCCGCAGACCATAACAATCACAGCCACAAATGCCGCAATAATATGGCGATAGCGGAGCACGATTTCACCACGGGCAGTCTTCCCCCCAAGCCAGCTTAGCCCAAGAAGAACAAGATAGCCGACCAAAATGGCCAAAGCGATAATCAGATATTTACGCATTTATAGTCTCCGATATGCGGTGGGAAGCAGGTGAGTGACGTCAGACAGCTTGCCCTGATTTCAGGCCAAAAGCCAGTTTTCTGAGAACCGATGCGGTTGCCCCCCAGACAACTGGGTCTGTATCAGCAATCGTCCAGAACTGTCGCATCACTGCGCCGCGCCTGACAGACTGTTCACGATAATTTTCAAGGTCAAGAAGATGATGCAGAGGCTGAAACCAGACATCATCAACTTCATTGCGCTCTGGTACGAGCTCAGCATGCGCAACTGTGACAGATTTTTCCATTCGGGCAACAGCCGTAATCAGCTGAAAGTTACTACTAGTCAGCACCGGCGCAAGATATCCGATATGATGCATGTCGTGCTGGCGAAGACCGGTTTCTTCTTCTGCTTCACGCCGCGCCGTTGCCCCCGGATCAACATCACCTCTCTCTGGTTTTCCGCCTGGCAAGCTAACCTGACCTGGATGATGGCGCAAATGCTCTGCCCGCTTTGTAAGGAGAAGATGCAATCCATCCTTAGCTTCTGCCAGCAAAATAAGGGCTGCTGCAGGCCGAGCAGGCACGCCATTTAAGCCTTCATCTGGATAGGCAGGGCATGTCTGATAAAGGGCTGCTGTAATCTGCTCAATCGTAATCACGGGGTTTGCGCCCCACCTGCTTCAAGGGCGAAAAACTGCCCGCTACTCCATATGCCCTGTCCTGCGCCTTTTGGTCCGGTAACACTCATCTCAACAAGTTCATAGAAAACCGGCCGGCTCACCAAGGCGCTGAGACCTTTTTCAAGCATGATATAAGGCCGCTCATCTCCCCCAGACCCTGTCTTCATAACCAGCGGCACCTCTTTGCTTATCAGATGGGTGCGCCCCAGATTATCTGTCAACACGAGCTGGTCATGCTCTGCATTCATACGCGCCTCAACCGCCGTGATAACAAACGGCGCATCCTCAACCGTAATCTTGCCATATTCAACAGGCGTCCGCAGCCAATAAACACCATCCTCATCACAGGATAGGACAGAGGCAAATAAGGCTACCAGCTGGATACGGTCAATCGGGCTTCCTTCATGAAACCAGCGTCCGTCTGCCGTGATATGCATGTGATACTCATGCTCCACCGGCTCAGGCCGCGCCTGAGCAGAGCCTTCCTGTTTTACCTGCATCTCACTGTCAGTTTTCTGCGTCATATCCTTAATTTAGGAGTGTATTAGTCAAAAGGAAAGCAGGCAGGGGATAAAAGCTGCGCCTGTAAACGGTTTGATAACGAATTTATGAGATAACGAGGCTTGAGTGAAGGCGTTGAGTGTTAGCGACACGTCTTTTTGAACCTGCATTTGTCAGTTGCGTCCTGCCTTAATATCAAAACCAGAGGCAGACAAAAATGTCAGTGCGGCATGTGAAACACGTTTGCGCCCATAAAATGGGCTGTTTGGGGTTATTCAATGCGAAGCTCTTTTGAAATTGATAGTGATGGAAAACTCCATGTCCATCGCGTCACAAAGTCAGTACAGGCACCTCATCCTGTGCGCCTCACCCGTCAGGCGCAAATCATTCGCGTTCAGATATTTGACAAATGTTCTATCGATACGCTTCTCACGCTCATCCGTCAGTGCCGCGCCATTCGCCAGCCAATCCATATTCAGTCGGACTTTCCCGGGCTTTCATCGGGCATCCATAATGACAGTGCGTCTTTTTGCTTTAAAGTAGGACGCATCATTTTATCATTATTCGAAGAACATCATCGCACTCAATTCTCATCTCACCTTGGTGCATGGCTGGATGTTGCCTCAGACACCCATAAAATGCCCAGTGACTTTGTGTCCCTTGCCCGCCAGCAAGTCACAAATCTTGAAACAGCCGCTGCTCTGTCACAACTGACCGAGGACATGCTTGTGAATGCCGCCTTCTATCGCCTTGGTGCTGATTTTTCATTCCGGCTCTTAAAAGCGCCCCAGTTAGTTCGCTTCCCCGAAATTATCGACGAATGGAACCCGGATCTTTATGCCGCTCTGCCAATCGATTATGCACAATGGATTACGATTCTTGCCGAAATTGCCATTGCTAGTCGCATGCCTTTGCTACAGACAGGACAAATACAGATACCCGATAATGATACCAAAGAGCTCCATCAGAATTCATTTACCCGGCTTCTCTATCCGATTGCGTCAGATCTTGAGCGACCATCAAATTATCGCCTTATTACGCTAAGCTATTTGCCGGAAAGCGATAGTTGGATTCTGTGATCATGTAGCAACGCACAAAAATTATACACCTCAATAAACATTCTTAAAGAGTATTTTTTAACTTTATTTCAACTATTAAGAGATATAGTATCCAATCGTATTGTCATGAGTATTTATGTGTGTGAGGTAGCTTTCAACAAATAGGGGAACCTATGCCCAGACCTTCAGAACCAACAAAAAACGGATCAAAAATGACCGTTGTGCTTAAAGCTATGGGAAATAGCCGGCGATTGCAGATACTCACACAGCTTGCTGATGGCAGTGAAAAATCAGTATCCGAAATTGAGCAGCTCATTCCTAATCTTAGCCAATCTGCGCTATCCCAGCATCTTGGCAGGTTGCGCCGTGCCGATATCGTAAGGACGCGGCGTGCATCACAGACAATTTACTACTCAATCGAAGATGCCGATGTCGTTCGCATTCTGCGGTTGCTATCACATATTTATGCTGATGACCCTGTGCTGCCGCGAACACGACACTGATATATCACCTCGTTTAGGAGGGGGGCAAGCGTTCCTGAGCGCCAAATGGAGAGCATATTTCTCTTCCCAAAGCTCCCCTCCCCCTTACCTGATATGCATCACTGCTTGAAATCTTGGTAAAAAGCTGTCACACCAACGACAGCTTAGTATTTTTCAGACCTGTTTGGCAGAGATTGCGCGCCAAAGACGCGTCCTGTGGAATAATTTATGTATATTTATCTTCCTATTGCTGAAGTCTCCATGCATATCGCCGTCATCATTGGACTTGGCGGCGGCGTTGGCTTTTTGTCTGGTATGTTTGGTGTTGGCGGCGGGTTTCTTATGACACCGCTCCTGATCTTCTTAGGTGTGCCACCTGCGATTGCTGTTTCAACCGAAGCCAATCAGATTGTCGCTTCGTCTGTTTCAGGTGTTATTGCGCATTGGCGGCGCGGTAATGTTGATTTTAAAATGGGTGGTATTCTGCTCGCGGGCGGTGTTGTTGGCTCCTCCCTTGGCGTGCTGTTATTTTCTATCCTGCGCGATATCGGCCAGATAGA
This sequence comes from Alphaproteobacteria bacterium UBA4588, assembly GCA_002387605.1. Classification (GTDB taxonomy): domain Bacteria; phylum Pseudomonadota; class Alphaproteobacteria; order Puniceispirillales; family Puniceispirillaceae; genus UBA4588. The sequence goes on from DGJU01000087.1 coordinate 12,123, forward strand.
CCTTGTTATCAAATTATCTTATGTCGTGTTTCTTGGCTTGATTGGCGGCATGATGCTTCTTGAATCTATCCGCGCTATTTTGCGGACACGTCAGGCAGGCGCACGCCGTGGAAAACTGCATCAGCATAATTGGTTGCACGGCCTGCCGTTCAAAATGCGGTTCCGTAAATCAAAACTTTATATCAGCGCTTTATTGCCGTTTTTCCTTGCCGCAATGGTTGGTGTTCTATCAGCGATTATGGGTGTTGGCGGCGGGTTTATTCTGGTACCGGCGATGATTTATCTGCTTGGGATGCCAACTTATGTTGTTATTGGCACCTCGCTGTTCCAGATTATTTTTGTCACCGCAAATATTACCGTTCTTCAGGCCGTTCAAACACAGACAGTTGACTTTGTTCTTGCTGGCTTGTTGTTGTTTGGGGCTGTGATTGGCGCCCAAATTGGCGCGCGCTTTGGCACCCGTCTCAAAGGTGAGCAATTACGGGGCCTCTTAGCATTAATGGTTCTAGGCGTATCAGTGAAACTTGGCATTGAGCTTATCACAGCGCCGGTTGATGTCTTTGCTGTAGAGTTTATGAAATGAGTACGCTCACCCTCTCCTCTCAGACGGTAGCGTTGTTCAAGCTGAAAATAGGGGTCAGACTTTGTCTCGCCGTTATTCTCCTTGGCTTTGTGTCTGCGCCGTTATCTGCCTCAACAATCATCGCAGATCTATCGCGCAAGGATGTTGCTATAACCACCGATTTTCACGGCACTGAGCTGTTATTATTCGGCGCTGTCAAAGGCGAGGAGGATGATGATATCGTTGTTGTTTTTTCCGGCCCGCAAACGAAAATTGCGAGCCGCAAAAAAGAAAAAGTAAACGGCATCTGGGTGAATACCGAGACAGTTTTGTGGCAAAATGCCCCAAGCTTTTACCAGCTTCTATCAACCCGTCCCAAAGATGATATTTTAAGTCCCGCATTGCAGGCTGAATATCGTATTGGTCAGGACTACATCCCGTTACAGACTAAAGTGCCAATTATATCACAGTCAGACTATGCTGAATGGTTTGAATCTCTTAACCGTAATATGTCCCAGCTTGGCTTGTGGAAAACCCGCGTAGGCGATGTTGAACTTATTCGGGGCGCTTTGTTCCGTGCCCCGGTTCTGATGCCCGCCAATATTATTCCCGGACGTTATGAGGTGCGCGTGCTGCATATCAGCAAGGGCACTGTTCGGTCTGAATATTCAACCACCGTGCGCGTTACAAAACAGGGCATTGGGGCCCTTATTTTTGATATTGCGCATCGCTATTCAGTTTTTTACGGTCTTTTTGCTGTCGCCTTTGCCGTGTTTGCCGGATGGCTGGCAGCTATGGCATTTCGGCGCTCTTAATGTTATCTTACATCATTATAATCTAGAGAACAGATAGCGCTTGGTGCCTGGTCTGATAAGCTGGATCGCCATTGCTGAGATCTGAAAGGAAATATAACGTGTCACCTGAAACGAATTTCTTTCTTGTGCTTGTCGATGAGAGTGATGAGCTACATCAAGCTCTCCATTTTGCCTGCAAACGCGCACAATCATCAGGGAACCGTGTCGCCCTTCTTTATGTCATAGCCCCGGCTGAATTTGCCCATTGGGCTGGCGTTGGCGAGCTGATGCGCGCCGAAGCCCGTGACATGGCAGAACAGAAAATGCGCACACATGCCGAATATGTATCTGATTTAACAGGTCAGCCGCCGCTCATTTTTATCCGTGAGGGGGCAGCAACCGAGGAAGTCATCTCACTGATTGACGAGGAACAGAATGTGAGCCAGCTTGTGCTTGGCGCTGATACTAATTCAGATAGCGCCGGGCCGGTTATTGCTTATCTGACGGGCAAAGGTATTGCGCGATGCCGCGTCCCTGTTGTGATGGTTCCTGGCAACCTGACTGACGAGCAAATCGACAAGCTCGTCTAGTCTTGCAGCCATCATACTTGAAACACCGCCCCTGCAACGCCATATCTTAGCCAAGCCTCTCGAGAATGCCTGCTAAACAGCGATTTCGAGCGGACTTAAAACAACAATCACAACCATAAGGATTTGTTCCCGTGCGTGTGCTTACTATTCTTCTCACCCTATTATTGGGAGTTTCACCCTTTATTATGCCAAAAAAATCCAAAGCAGCCCCGACCCATTTGGTTATCACTACAACTAAAGGCCAAATCGAAATCAAACTTCTGCCGAAACTGGCGCCAAAGCATGTTGCACGAATTTCAGAACTTGCTGGTTCTGGCTTTTATGATGATGTTATTTTTCACCGCGTTATTCCGGGCTTTATGGCTCAGACTGGTGACCCAACAGGCACAGGCTCAGGCGGTTCAGGCACAAACCTTGACGCAGAATTCACCGATTACGAATACCGTGAAGGCACAGTTGGCATGGCGCGGGCGATGAACCCAGACAGTGCAGATTCCCAGTTTTTCATCTGCTTTGATGGCTGTGGTCACCTTACCGGCCAGTATACTGTGTGGGGTCAGGTATCACGCGGCATGGACGTTGTGAATAAAATCAATGAAGGCCAGCCTCCTGCTGAGCCGGATGCGATCACATCAACAAGCCTTAAATAACACGACTAGCCTATCACCATTTTTTGTGCGTCTGTCGCCTTAGCTTTTGCGAAGCGGCAGACGCACAAACTGAACGATAAGCGCTGCCCAAATAAACCCAAAAGCAAGAATGGACGTCATACCCAGTGGCTCTCCATACAGCCACACTGCGCTAGCAAGCTGCATTGATGGGTTTATGTAAAACAGAAACCCTGTCAGCGTCAGGGGCAAATGCCTGTTACCGATATGAAAAAGAAGAAGCGGCGTGGCTGTGACAAAGCCAGAGCTTATTGCAAATAAAACTGCTACCATTCCTCCATCGAAAAAAAACGGCTCTCCATGAGAGACAAGATAGCTGATATAAATCAGCGCGATTGGCGCGAGCAAAAACATCTCAATCACCATCCCTGTCAGCGCATCTGTTCCCTGCATCTGCTTGCGGATTGTAGCATAGACAGCGAATGTGATGCCGATGAAAAGCGCCAGCCACGGAATATCCCCAAGCACACTTGCTTTAATCACCACACCGATAAAAGCAAGCATCAGGGCAATCTGGGTGCGCCGGCCAAAGCGCTCCTTTAAGACCACGACCCCCATTGCGATAACCAACAAGGGATAGATAAAATATCCCAGCGCAGACTGTGCAATTCTGTCGGTAAAAACGGCATAGAGATAGGCAGACCAGTTCAACCCCACAAGAATCGCGCAGAACATTAAAATTTGCATCTCACGCTTTTGCTTAAGCAGGCGTCGCACCCGCCCCCATCCGCGCACAAGAAACACCACAAGAACAAACAGAATGCCCGCCCACAAGGCGCGCTGAGCCATAACCTGCATCAACGGATAATTGACCAAATATTTGAAATAAATCGGTGCAAAACCCCATAAAACCGGACTTGCAATTGCAGCCACTATGCCAATAATCGGCTGTGCCATAAAATGCCCTCATCATCAGGGGTAAATAGTGAAACAAGATTAGCCTGTCAGGATAACCCGAAAATCATTTACATTGGTGCGCGTAGGACCCGTTATAATCTGGTCACCAAGCGCAGCAAAAAAGCTATGCGAGTCATTATTTTCCAGCATTGCATGTGTATCAAGGCCAGCCGCCGCCGCGCGGTCTGCTGTGTCTGGTGAAATGAATGCCCCGGCAATCGCCGCAGACCCATCAATACCATCTGTATCGGCCGCCAGCGCATCAAACCTGCCTTGCAGAGCAAGCGCATGCACAAATTCAGCATTCCGCCCGCCCCTGCCTGTTCCGGTGACAATCACTGTTGTCTCGCCGCCTGAAATAAGCGCCTTTCCCGGCCCCATTTCTGTGGCAAGCTGCGCTTGTTCTGCTGCAAGGTCGCGTGAATTTCCCTCAAGAGAATCGCCAAGAATAATAGGCTCATACCCGGCATGGCGTGCAATATCAGCCGCCGCTTCAAGCGAGCGTTGCGGTGTTGCAAGCACATGGAAATTACTCGCAGATAATGAGATATCATCTGAAAACGGTGTCTCGCATGCCGAACTACCCAGCAAATCCAGAACTGCTGGCGGGACATCAAGCCCATACCGTTCTATCACTCCTAGCGCATCATGCCGGCTCGTCTCATCAGCAACCGTCGGGCCAGACGCAATAACCGACGCATCATCGCCCGGCACATCTGAGATGGCAAAACTAATCGTGCGCGCAGGATAGGCTGCAACAGCAAGCTGCCCCCCTTTGACAGAGGATAAATGCTTCCTCAGGCAATTCATTGCTCCGATGGGGGCGCCTTTTTTCAGCAGCTGCTGGGTAACATCCTGCTTTTCACTCAAGGTAAGCGGCGCGCGGGGCAAGCACATCAAAGATGAGCCGCCACCTGATATCAGCACCAGCATTACATCGCCCTCCGCTAACCTGCCTGCCTCTTTCAGCACATAGGAGGCAGCAGCAGCACTGCGTGCGTCAGGCACAGGGTGAGAGGTTTGCATAATCTCTAGCCGCGATAATGTTTCTTCATGGCCATCAGGAACGATAATTCTGCCATAGATTTTCTGCGCCAACTCGTCTGGCATCTCAGCCTCCAGAGCCTGTGCCATTGCTGCGGATGCTTTGCCGAATCCGGTCACAAATAACCTGCCTGAAATGGTATCTGGCAATAATGTTCTAACAGCTTCTGGCATAAACTGGACGGGCTGGGCGGCTGCGACTGCTGCATCAAATAATGCGCGCATAAGCTGAGACTTGTTAGCAGGTGACATGGGGTGTGAACTCTAAACTCTGATTTTAACGAGGGCACAAAACCCTAATAATGGAATTATGAAAATAGTGACTATGATTGCAATACCGCATTATGCCGGTATGTTCTGTGTGTGCGCAACATGCTTTTCACTTGCACACATACCAGCGCTCTGATTATCTGCCAGCCAGAAATAAATAGGACATAACACTTCAGATGGACCTGCTCACCTCATTTCATTTGGCGGTAAGCCTGCTTTTTAGCGGTGATGCGGACCTTTATGAAATTATTTTCCTGTCGCTTCGGGTCAGCCTTACATCTGTGAGCGCCGCGCTCTGCATTGGAGTGCCACTTGGCGCGTTTCTGGCAAGTATTGTCTTTCCGGGTCGTGCTGCTGTTATCATTTTGATAAATACGCTTCTGTCCATGCCGCCTGTTGTGATTGGCCTGCTGGTCTATATGCTTATTTCGCGTGCAGGGCCATTTGGCTTTCTTGATCTTCTTTATTCACCAACCGCTATGATCATTGCTCAATTTTTGCTGATCGTGCCGCTTTCAACAGCGCTCTCACGGCAATTATTTGAGCATCTTCACCATGAATATAACCCCTTATTTTCATCGCTTCGATTATCATTATGGCGGCGCATCATAGCTCTTCTTGTTGATGCAAAACTGTCACTTGTGACAATTGGTCTGGTTAGTTTCGGGCGCGCCATCTCAGAGGTTGGGGCTGTTATTCTGGTGGGCGGCAACATCAAACATGCAACACGGGTGATGACGTCAGCTATTGCCCTTGAGACATCGCGCGGCGAGCTTGCCTTTGCTCTTGCGCTTGGCATTGTCCTGCTCATCATTGCATTAGGGGTTAATCTCTTTAGTGCAGCGCTTCGGGCACGCATGGATAAGGCAGATATAAATGTCTAGCAGGATGTCTTGTCTTATCGCCAACGAGGTGAGTGTTATCAGAGAAGAGCATTATCTTCTGAAGGATATTTCTCTTGAGATTAAGCCTGCTACAATTACCCTTATTCTGGGACATAATGGTGCAGGAAAAACGCTTCTGATGCAGGTTTTGCATGGGCTGACGCTGCCAGATGAAGGCGTTATTGACAGCCCGCCAGCCAGCCGCCAGCGCATGGTATTTCAAAAACCAATTATGCTGCGGCGAACAGCTCTTCAATATTTTAATTTTGTTTGCCCCGGCCTTAGTATTCCAGACCAGCATCACTGGTTTGACAGCGCCCAACTTACCAGCCGGATGGATGCGCCAGCGCGCAGATTATCTGGCGGAGAACAGCAGAAGCTGGCCCTTATTGGAGCGCTTGCTGCACAGCCTGAAATTCTGTTTCTGGATGAACCGGCCGCTAGTCTTGATGTTGAAGCAACAATGCTGAGTGAGAGCCTTATTTCTGAAGCATGTGATGCTGGCACTACCATTATTATGACAAGCCATAACCGGGCACAGGCAGCACGGCTGGCTGATCAGGTCATTTTTATGGACCAGGGATGTGTTAAAGAACAGTCAGATGCGAAAACCTTTTTCCGCGCGCCGCAAAGCGATGCAGGGCGTCACTACCTCGCCTTTACCTAATCTTTTTTTGCTCATAGCATGGCATCAAAGCTATTAGGCGATAAGCG
>DGJU01000087.1:18607-40610 GCA_002387605.1 Alphaproteobacteria bacterium UBA4588
AGACATTTTTTGCCAATCATATAGGCCTGCCCATCATTCGCTGCTTCTACTGTAACCAGCACCCCATCGCACCAGCTCCAGACAGAGAGGCTATGGTCACGCCGGCCAGCGCGGCTAACATGCTGAAGAGCGCCTTCTGGCGCAGAAGGCAGCATGCCTGCCATCTGGAATTTAACATCATACTGGTCGGACCAGAACCATAACGCTTCATCTGCCGGCAGCTCGCCGCCCATCATATCAGCGGCTGCAATCTGACTACTGGCTTGTGCATGATGAATAGATTCTATCCGCAACTCATACCTGCTAGGTGCGCGGGCAACATCACCGATAGCCCATATGGCATCATCATCTGTGCGGTAGGCGCGTGAAACAATAATGCCATTATCAACAGCAAGGCCAGCCGCTGAAGCAAGACCCGTATCTGGAATAACCCCTATGCCAGCGAGAACAAGCTGACAGGGCAGTTCTGTTCCATCAGCAAGGAGCACAGCACGAACAGCGCCTGTATCATCTGTCAGAATTTCATCACACGCTGCCCCGGTTGAGACTGTAACACCAGCCGCCCGATGAAGCGCGGTGCAATAATCAGAAAGCAACGGACTTGCGACCCGGGCAAGCAGTCGCGGTGCAAGCTCAACAACATGTACTGATTTACCTGCTTTATGAAGGCTTGCAGCTGCTTCAAGGCCAATATAGCCGCCGCCTATCACAACAGCATCCTTGACAGTACCAAGAGACGCCCGCAAATGGCGCGCATCAGCAGCAGTTCGCAGAACATGAACGCCTGTCGCAGTCCCTTCGGCAAGAGGCAATTTTCGGGCAACAGCCCCTGAGGCAATCACCAGCTTGTCATAAGACAGCACCCTGCCATCATCAAGATGGACCTGTTTATCTGCGCGTGAAATTTTGGTAACCTCACACCCCTCATGCAGGCTGATATCAAATTGGGCAAACCACTCTGAACGGCGCAGATAAAAACTGTCTTCGCCAGCACCTTCATCAGCATCAAGATAAGTCTTTGATAAGGGCGGGCGCTGCAGCGGTGTGCCAGTATCACGCTCAATAACATCAATAACACCATCAAACCCGCCCTTTCGCAGAGCTTCTGCGCAGGAGAGGCCCGCATGGCTTGCGCCTACAATGATGAGTGATGTATTGCTGTTATCCAAAGCTGTCATTCTGAAACCTTTTGCGTTACGCGTTCTTTTCGCCTGTCGGCAAATATTCACACCCCCGATACCTGCCTGCCTAAACCATCCCTCTTGAGATAGCGAGCAGACTGTGCCAGATTAACGTGAATTTTCAACTTGCCAATGAAAAACCAGTCCGTGAAAAACCGGCCTTAGAGATCTTATATTTGGTTGGGCGAGGTATTATCATTAGCGAAAATCTTTTGCTAGCCCTTTATATTAGGAAGAAATCGATGCTGGATAATGTGACCACAATTGAAGAGCTTCGCCAAATAGCTCATCGCCGCGTTCCGACCATGTTTTATGATTACATGGAGTCTGGGTCATGGACGGAAAAGACATTCCGGGCAAATTGTGATGATTTTCAGAAAATATCGTTCCGCCAGCGTATCGCTGTTGATATGTCAAATCGCACGACACGCACAACCATGCTTGGAGAGCCGGTTGCAATGCCAGCTGCCATCGCGCCAACAGGTCTTACCGGCATGCAGCATGCTGATGGCGAGATTCTTGCGGCACGTGCCGCGGCAAAGTTTGGCATTCCTTTTACCCTATCCACCATGTCCATCTGCTCAATTGAAGATGTAGCAGAACATAGCCCTGACCCATTCTGGTTTCAGCTTTATGTCATGAAGGACCATGATTTTGCGAAACGCCTGATAGCACGAGCCAAAGCGGCTGGCTGTTCTGCCTTGATGCTGACACTTGATTTGCAAATTCTGGGGCAGCGCCATAAAGATATCAAAAATGGTCTATCGAGCCCTCCTAAACTGACACTTAAAAATATTCTGGATATGGCGATGCGGCCACGCTGGTGCATGAATATGCTACAGACGCCGCGCCGGACATTCGGTAATATCGTAGGTCATGTTGATGGTGTCAGTGATACATCACGTCTTTCTGCCTGGGTTGGAGAGCAGTTTGATCTACAACTCAACTGGGATGATGTTGAACGTATCCGTGACTGGTGGGGCGGAAAGCTTATCCTAAAAGGCGTTCTGGATGCAGAAGATGCCGCAATGGCTGCCAAGACAGGTGCGGATGCGCTGATTGTCTCAAACCATGGCGGCCGGCAACTTGATGGTGCAGAAAGTTCCATTGCAATGCTGTCTGAGATTGAGGCAGCCGTTGGCAAGGATATCGAAGTTTGGATGGATGGCGGCATTCGCTCAGGTCAGGATATCTTGAAAGCTGTCGCTCTTGGCGCCAAAGGAACACTTCTGGGACGTTCGTTTTTATATGGTCTTGGCGCAGGCGGCGAAGCAGGTGTTACCAAGGCGCTTGAAATTCTCCATAAAGAGCTGGATATGACAATGGCGCTTTGCGGTCATCGTGACATCCATAAAGTTAGCCGGGACATTCTGCATAATTGCCCGTTCTAGCGCGCGCTCTCTGTCTCTATCCGGGCGTGAGGGGGGTTAGTGGTTGGCCTGCCAGCATTCGCCGGCAGTAATGGCAACCGGTAGCGTATTTTCTTGCGGGCTGAGCGGACATATATATCTGTCATCATGAGCACAGGACGGAAAATAGGCATAATTAAAATCCAGCCTCAGCCGTCCTGCTGAGGTGATGCCAAGAAAAGCTGATTTCACACTATCGATGAGATAACGGCCACCGCCATAGCTTGCTGAACCACAGCTTGCATCCTTGAAGGGCAGAAACAACCCGCCTCCATACTGGTCAAGCCAATATAATGTCAACTCAGCTCCCAAAAGAGGCGTTAGCTCAGTTGAGCGCGCAATCGCTGTAAATGTTATCTCACCATCGCTGCCACCAGAAACAACATGCTGCTGACCAGCATCCAGCGGCGCGAAATGGCTTTCGGTGGCAAAATCTGGGTTATAGTCAAAATAATGAGGCGCGGTTTTATCTAAGACAGACATGGCGCCTGGATGTGTGTGAATAAGCTGGCGGCGCGCTGTCACAAACGCTGTCCAGACAGAGCCCAAGGCTACAGCCTCACTAACAGGTCGATATAACGCGGCTACATCTTGCCGCCATAACATTATATCACGCCAGTCCATAAGGGGCTCTTTCATGATTTTCTGGCAAGAAACGCCTGCCTATAATGGCAGGCAGCTTATCCTAGCAGACTGATAACAGGCTGTTGCACCGGAAGCAGATGCGATGATTGATAATTCTGCTTAAAATTTTCTGCATGCCACTGCATTACGACAATTACCATAATCACTAACAGTCCAAGCAGGAAATAGGTTAGCAGACGCTTCTTACGATCTGATGCTTCTGACTTCTGAAGCCGCGATAATATAAGCCAGATCACAGCCCCACATGCTAGAAAGGCGAACCCACCGATTAAAACTGTATCCATTTCACACTTCCCTATGCTGGATGATAACGTCGCATTAAAGACATAAAAACAGCTGGCATAATGGCCGAAAACTGCCCTTAATACTACTGTAAACTGTTATTCCACTCTACGGAAATACATTTTTATTTGATTTTTTTCAGATAGTTAATAAATAAGTATCAGTAAATAGTGGGGAATATCTTGCCACATTAAGGTTTTATGATACATTTGATTTACTTCGGGGGGAGGTCTGTTCGGACGGGTGTTCGGGCAGGGATAAAAAGTAGGCCGTTCTGGAACGTGACGTTTTGGGGAGTGTCCTATGTCATTTAAAAATATTGTTAAATTTGCTGCACCTGCAGCACTGTTATCTGTAACACCTGTTGTAGCTCAAGCTGCTAACTTGCAATCTAACGATTTCGTTGGTATCAGCTTCTGGTTGATCTCAATGGCTCTTGTTGCTGCAACAGCATTCTTCTTCCTAGAAACACAGCGTGTTTCAGGCAAGTGGAAGACATCTCTTGTGGTATCAGGTCTGGTAACTCTTGTTGCCGCTGTTCACTACTTCTACATGCGCGATGTGTGGGTCGCCACTGGCGAAACACCTACAGTCTATCGTTACATTGACTGGCTCATCACAGTGCCACTACTGATGATCGAATTCTACCTTATCCTACGGGCAATTACGAACGTATCTGGCGGCATCTTCTGGCGCCTGTCTATCGGTACATTAGTCATGCTGGTTGGTGGTTACCTTGGCGAAGCCGGTTACATGAATGTAACTGTTGGTTTTGTTATCGGTATGGCTGGTTGGGCATACATTCTGTATGAAATCTTTGCTGGTGAAGCCGGCCGGGTTGCATCAGAGCAAGCGTCTGACTCAGTTAAGTCTGCGTTTTCAACAATGCGTTGGATTGTAACAATCGGTTGGGCAATTTACCCACTCGGTTACTTCTTCGGCTACATGTCTGGCGGCGCCAGCATGGAAAGCCTGAACATCATCTACAATCTAGCTGATGTACTGAACAAGATTGCGTTTGGTGTTATCATCTGGAACGTAGCTGTGACAGAAACAGAAGCAAAAGCATAATTGCTTCACTGAAAGGGCAGACAGACATCTCTGTCTGCCCTTTTTTTCTCACCTCGATCTCTCATCTTCGAACGCTTTGATGCAAGTGAGGCCCTCAAAATGACTGAAAGAGCCACTGGTCTTTTACAACAGCCATTTACCGACGCCGTTATGGCGCGCCCTTTGCCTGACCTATCTGAGGTCATCTCCGATTTTATTGCTCGCAGGCTTCCGCCTGCTAGCCACCCTCTTGGTGCAGCAGCGAGACATCATTTCGCAGCGCCCGGAAAACAAATACGTGCCCGTATGGCGTTAGCAGCCGCCGATAGCTTTGGCGTGCCACGAATCGCTGCCCTGCCTTGGGCCGCCGCTGTTGAGGTTCTGCATAATGCATCTCTTGTGCATGACGATATATGTGATGGTGACAAAGTGCGCCGCGGCCATGCCTCTGTCTGGTCACGTTATGGCCGTGATATGGCGCTTGCGCTGGGTGATTGGCTCATTGCACTGTCATTCGAGCTTGCGGCCGAGGCTGCTCATAAAGGGCGCACCCCTCTTCTGGTCTCGCTATTAGCACGTCATATGTCAGCAACAACATCTGGCCAGGCGCTAGAGTTCGGAACCGACTTATATCCCGAATGGTCTGACTATATGAATATCTCAACTGGCAAGACAGCACCGTTGCTGATCGCGCCTGCAGAAGGGATTGCGCATCTTGCAGGACGGCGTGATGTTCTGCAGCCACTTGTCAGTTTCTTTACCGCTGCTGGTGCCTGCTATCAGATTGCCAATGATATGTTGAATGTCGCGGGAACTGATGGCGCGAACAGCCCTGCGTCTGATTTAATGCGCCGTGCGCCAAATGCGGTCATTGTGATGTTCCGCACGACACTTGATCGTAATAGCGCAGCAGATTTTGATAAATGGCTTGCCTCGTGCGACACAACGCGCGCTCCTGCATGGCAGGCTAAATTGCGCCGGTCTCTGGCGATGCAAATGACGGCCTCTTCATTACTGAATATGATGGAACAGGCCGAAGCGTCATCAGCCCAATTCCCTGTTGATTGTCATGCTGTTATCGCACCAATACAGTCACAACTTCATTCTGTTTGCCATAAACTTGTTTCAGACTACATGTAGTCTAATCCTGCAATGAGATATGCTAACACTGTTATGCTAACACCTCTTTTACGCGCAGGTTGCCAGCAAAGGATATGGCCGAATGGATGATCTCTCTTCTCTGGCAACAGACTCAGATGACACTGAGGTATCTGGTTCTCATACGCTTGTTGTTGGTGGCGGATTTGGCGGCATTGCATCGGCTTTGCGGATGCGCGCACGTGGCCATAAGGTCACGCTGATAGAGCGTCTTGGCGCGCTTGGCGGCCGAGCTCAAGTGTTTGAAAAAGGCGGCTTCCGCCATGATGCAGGACCTACGGTTATCACTGCGCCATTTCTGTTTGACGAGCTATTTGAGCTATTCGGTGAGCGGCGCGAAGATCATCTTGATTTTGTGCCACTTGACCCATGGTACCGGTTTCACTTCCATAATGGCGAGCAGTTCGATTATCGCCCATCGCTAGAAGATACCCATAAAGAGATAGCCCGCTTTAATCCTGATGATGCAAAAAACTACGATTCACTTGTTGAAACATCACGACAGATTTTTGATATCGGATTTACCCAGCTAGCTGATAAGCCGTTTACCCGGTTTGGCGCTATGTTAAAGCAGATACCCCACCTTTTGCGCTTGCGCAGCTACCTTACCGTAGCCCAGCTGGTTAACCGCCATATAAAACACCCCCTGCTGCGGCAAGCCTTATCTATTCACCCCCTGCTAGTGGGCGGCAACCCGTTTGATACAACATCCATTTATGCCCTCATCCATTATCTTGAGCGCAAATGGGGCGTCTTTTTCTGCATGGGTGGTACAGGCAAACTTGTTGCCGAGCTGCATAAGCTGCTTGAGCGGACAGGTGTTAGCGTAATACTTAACACAGACATTACCGAAATAAAGACAGCAGGCCGGCGTGTAACAGCCGCCATTACAAGCGATGGCGATGTTCTTGAAGCTGACAGAATTGTCTTTAATGGTGATCCGCCTACTTTTTATAAACATATGATGCCGTCTCATAAAGGACGCCGGAAAAAGGCGCTCCCCGATGCCGTAACAAAATATTCGATGGGGCTTTTTGTACTGTTTTTTGGCACAACTCGCACATATGATGATGTCGCCCATCATACAATCTGGATGGGTGAGCGCTATCGCGAATTACTGGATGATATTTTCAACAAGAAAATACTAGCAGACGATTTTTCATTATATCTGCATCGCCCAACAGCAACCGATAAAAGCTTTGCGCCTGATGGCTGTGATAGTTTTTACGTGCTCTGTCCGGTGCCGAACCTGCAAGGCGATATAGACTGGAATAAAGAAGGTCCCATATTACAGCGCAACATTGTTGAAGCGCTTGAAAAAACCATTATGCCCGGACTAAGTGACGCAATCACAGATGATTTTTATATGACGCCTGAAGATTTCAAAAAAGATTATCGCTCGATGCATGGGGCCGGATTTTCAATCTCACCAACCTTTACCCAGTCAGCATGGTTTCGCTATCATAACCGCGACCCGCATCTGGATAATTTATATTTTGCCGCTGCCGGCGCTCACCCTGGCGCAGGCATGCCGGGCGTTTTATGTTCTGCAAAGGTCGTTGATAAACTTGTCGCCGCTGAAACAAACAGGCAGACTTGACCTAACCCTCAGCGTTATCATGCTGAGGGCAAAACAGGGGACGGGTTTTTAACGTGACAGGGGCGGATACCGCTAAATCTGTGCAATCTGACGCCGCTATTGAGCGGGCGAAGGACAGCCTATCGCGCAATGGTCGTAGCTTTGCGTGGGCGGCGCGTTTTCTTGGCCAGCAGGTTGGGGCTGATGCAGCGATGCTGTATAGCTTCTGCCGCATTCTGGATGACCTTGCTGACGGGGATATTGCGGGCGGACCGAAACGGCTGACAGCGATAAGGACAGGCTTACTGGATAATGCGCCGCAACGCGATCCTGCCCTAACAGAATTCTGGCCTGTGATGCAACGCTGTGATGTGCCGCCTGAGCCTCTTATTCATCTTCTTGACGGGCTGCTGATGGACCAGAAGCCGGTTCGGCTTGAGACCGAAACAGACCTTATCCGCTATGCCTATCATGTTGCCGGCGCTGTTGGCTTGTTGATGTGTCCTGTTCTGGGCTGTACGTCCCGCATAGCAGAGCCTTTTGCCATTGATATGGGCATTGCGATGCAACTGACAAATATCGCCCGTGATGTGCGTGAAGATGCTGAAATGGGACGCCGCTATCTCCCGGCTGAATGGGTTGGCGACTTGGAACCTCAAGCTATTCTAAAGGCTAGTAGAACAGCCTCTGAGCCTCACCATGATACGATTACCAATGGCACGCGCAGATTACTTGTTCTTGCAGACAGCTATTATGAAAGCGGTGCGAGAGGCTTATGCTATCTTCCTGTGCGGGCGCATCTATCGATCGGTATTGCTGGCATGGTGTATCGGGCAATAGGCGTTAAGTTACGGAAACACGGATTAAACTGGGCAGGGCCACGCACCATTACGAGCAAATCTGAAAAACTGGCAGCAAGCTTTACCGCCCTGCCTTCGGTGATGCAGCGGGCGAGGCGCCGCACGATTGCCCATGATAGTAGGCTTCATGCCGCTCTTACTGGATATGTCAGATGACCCGCCCGCCAGTAACCATTATCGGTGCGGGATGTGCCGGCTTGTCCCTTGCCGCAGCATTGCCCCAGCACACGACAAGGCCTGTTATTGTGCACGGACAACCCTCACTGGCTGAAAAACAGCCTCATATATGGGGATTCTGGGAGATGGACTGGTTATCAGATGCTGCCATGCTGAGCCGTGCATCATGGCCGGTATGGGAATTTTCAGCGCCCGGCCATCCGGTTATCCGGCATATGACAGACACAAACCCCTATCATGCTCTGGTGAGTAGCGACTGGCTAAGCGCTTGCAGAAAAAAAGCGCAGACCACGACCTTTGATAATAATAATGTCGCAGAACAGCTCTTAGCCCCAGATAAAGCGACAGATACGGTATTTGATAGCCGGCCGCCCTATTTGGACGAGCCCTTCATGAAGCAACATTTCCTCGGCTGGGAGGTCTATAGCAAGACACCCATTTTTGAGGCTGGTATTGCGCGGCTGATGGATTTCAATACTGACCAGTCACGGGGCATTCATTTCATTTATCTTTTGCCGTTTGATGCTCATACAGCTTTAGTTGAATCAACGATGTTCTCGCTCACCACTGAGCCGGATAGCTGGTATGAAGATGCAATAAAAGCCTATCTTTTTACCCAGTTTTCTCTCACAGATTTTACAGTAGAGCGCACTGAAAAAGGCTGTATTCCGATGGCATTTCCCGCCCGCACACATAGCAGCTATCCCGCTATTGGCAGTAATAGCGGGGCTGTTCGTCCGTCATCTGGCTATGCCTTTACCTTTATTCAGAAACAGGTTGCAGCCCTTGCCCGCCAGTTTTCCGGCACCCCAAATATCTCAGACATTCACGTTCCGCGCCCCCATAGGCGCCGTGACCTTCTGATGGATGCCGTCTTTCTGGACGTCTTAAAACATGCGCCTGCACAGGCACCTGATTTATTCATCACATTGGCACAGGCACTGCGCGGGGATGAGCTTGCCCGCTTTATGTCAGGGATAGCTGGTCCTGCTATCATTGGCAAAATTATCTATGCCATGCCGAAATGGCTGTTTTTACGCAGCGCTTTCAGGGTCTGTCTGGATGCGCTGATAGTGCGTCTCAAAGGGGCTGTTTCATGAGCCTGTCTTTACTAGATTACGCCAGCCTTTTTATAGTGATGGTTATCGGGCTTCCGCATGGCGCTTTTGATAATGCGCTTGGCTATCTCCTTGGCTATGGGCAGAGCCGTGCAGGGTTCCTGCGCTTTTCGGCTGCTTATATTGGCCTTGCCGGTATTGTCTATCTTATCTGGCTTATCGCGCCGGTTTTCTCGCTGGCCTGTTTTCTTGGCTATAGTCTGGTACATTTTGGGCTTGGCGATACAACAAGCCTGCTACCACCCTCTGCCAAGCAGGAAAGCACTGGCGGGCCCCGCCAGACCTTTTGGCATACTATCCAGCGCCGGGTAATGATTTTTGCGCATGGCGGGCTGGTCACGCTATTCGTTCCGGCATTCCATATCGACACAGTAAGCTGGCTATTCTTTGTTCTGGCAGGAGACGGCGCTGATATCATTATAACGATTATCGAGCCACTCAGCTATATCTGGGCAGCAGCCCTTATCGGTATTTGCAGCAGTGCCATCTATCAGCCACGCTATAGGCGCAGTGCCATAGAGCTTGTTTTGCTCACCCTTTGCCTTGCGATGCTGCCGCCACTTGCAGGCTTTGCGTTATATTTCTGTGCGATACATAGCCGGCGTCATTTTCAGCATATCTGGCAGGATATTTCAGCCACATTATCGCCGCGCGCAGCACTACTATTAGCGGGCGGGCTGACGATTGCAAGCTGGGCGCTCGCGCTAGCGCTATTCGCGAGCCAGCCTGCTATTGATGGCATAGATGCCGCCATCCTGCGCTCAGTGTTTATTCTATTGGCAGCCCTGACAGTTCCTCATATGTTATTGGTTGATATGCTGTTCCGACCACACTTCGTTGCGAAACATAGCTCTTAACAGCGTCACGAAGGGAAGAATTGTGATAGAAAACAAACCGTCAGCGCCTCGCTCACATACACCATCTGATATGCCATCTGAAATTTCGGTGGCCGCCCGCAAAGATGCGCATCTCGACCTTGCGAAAAAAGCTGTACCTTCTGATGATATGCCGCATCCGCTTGATGCCATCACACTGCCCTACTGCGCCCTGCCCGAAGCCAATTTATCCACCATTAATATTACCACATGCTGGCTTGGAAAGCAGCTTAAGGCGCCGCTCATGATTACCGGCATGACAGGCGGCACTAGCCGGGCGCGCAGTCTTAATCAGTTATTGGCAGCGGCAGCCAATAAACATGGGATAGCTCTTGGTATTGGCTCTCAACGCGCGAGTCTTCAGGCAGGTGAAAGCCAGGCTGAGTTACGCCGGATTGCACCAGACATCCCCCTAATTGGGAATATTGGCGGCGCACAGCTTGCTGCAGAGGGCGGGCTTGTGTTAGCACAGCGCGCTATTGATGATATCCAAGCCGATGCCCTTGCCATCCATATCAACCCGCTGCAAGAAGCCATTCAGCCTGAAGGCGATCATGACTGGCGCGGCGTTCGTGCTGCCATTCTAGCGGCAAAACAGACATTATCCTGTCCTATTCTGGTTAAAGAAGTGGGAGCGGGCCTGTCGATTGATGTGGTTGATATGCTGGCATCTGACGGCATTGAAATGATGGATGTTGCTGGTAAGGGCGGCACAAATTGGGCTGCTGTTGAGGCCGCACGCCGAACGCCTAATACAGCACAGCTCTATGAGCCATTCCTTGATATGGGGATTGATCTGCCCGATGCTATTCACGGCGCGCGCCAGGTAAGTGACCAGTTATTTATCATTGCATCTGGTGGCATCCGGCATGGCATGGATGCAAGTCGGTGCCTGTGGCTCGGTGCAGATATAGCAGGAATTGCAGGACGAGCCTTGCGCGCACTTGAAGATGAAAATGGCACCTTCCATGAAGACCGATTGGATGATTATCTCTCAGATTTCATTCAGCAAATAAAGCTTTCGCTGTTCCTTACAGGCAATCAATCCATAGCAAATTTCAAAAAAATGGCCCGCATTTGTCAGGAAAATTCTGATTAACCATTGATTTTATTTGATAAAAAAATTTACTGAGAGAATATATTATTTCTTTAGGTAAATTAGAAATAAAATATTAGACTAATATAATGCAGTTGATGATCTAAAAATGATCAAAGGTTGTATAAGTAATGACTTGAAAGAGTCTTCCCCCCGATGGAGGTCTCGGTTTTCCTACTTTCCGAGGCCTCCACATTACCCCAAAATTTTTAAAGCCCGTCCGCTATTACACAATTTGGAGTAAAAAGCGGTTCATTCTGTGGATGGCTCGTATGCGGGCGCTCATCACCATTTTTTTAGCGCCTCATCATCGCTTATTCGGGCGTCAATCCAGCGCGTTCCCTGCGTGGTTTCTTCTTTTTTCCAGAATGGTGCCTCTGTTTTTAAATAATCCATAATAAACGCGCATGCATCAAAGGCGGCCTTGCGATGTGCTGATGAAGTGCCAACGAATACGATATTATCTTCTGGCAACAGCCTTCCGACACGGTGACAGATAATCACCGCACCCAACTGCCAACGATCTGCAGCCTGTTCAGCAATTTTGCGAAGCTGGGAGGTTGTCATTTCGGGATAATGCTCAAGCGTTAAGGCAATTAAGGCAGGGCCTGTCGCCTCGTCTCTTACAATGCCGGTAAAGCTCGCAATGGCCCCAACACCAGCGCTTCGCAGCTTTTCAAGCTCTACTGCACTGTCAAAATCATCTTCGCCAACTGAAATATCTATCTTGCAGGCTGCTATCATAACACTACCCTCCTGTGACGGGGGGAAAGAAGGCTACCTCATCTGTATCACATAAAGGCGTGTCAGGAGCCGCAAACGTTAAATTCACAGCAACCCGAACAGTCTTTCTATTTTTAAGAGCCAGAGCATGCCCGTCCGATACTGATGAGAGATGATCTATCAAGTCAGATACTGTCAGGACAGCCGCAGGCAGTGCAAGCTGCTCTTCACTGCAACCAGTATGCTCTCTCATCCAGGCGAAATAGCGAATTCTCATAATCCAATCTCCTGAAACGGCATAAAAGATAGCATCTGCCCGGCTGTGATATTCTCCGCCTCAAGCGGGAGTTCCACCAAACCATCCGCCCCCGTAAGAGACGAGATAACACCAGCGCCTTTCCTGCCATGAAGCTGAATAATACTTGCTCCGCTTGCATCTGTTTCAATGCGCGCCCGCAGATATTCTGCCCGCCCTGCCCGTTTTTTATGGGAAAATCCTGCCGCAACCTGCACTGTAAAGGCTGGCTTTGGTGTGCCGCCTGCAAGCTTATCAAGGAGCGGTGCGACAAGTAATTTATAACAAACAAAGGCAGCAACCGGATTTCCGGGCAGGCAGCAGATGAGCTGATTTCCCCGCAACCCAACTGCCATAGGGCGCCCCGGTTTCATCGCAAGCCGCCAGACAAGACAATCAGCGCCACTATCTTGCAACGCGCCTTGTGTATGATCCTCATCTCCGTCTGATGCGCCGCCTGATGACAATATAACATCTGCTGTCTCTAACGCTGTCTTATAGGCAGTAACAAGCGCGGCGCGCTCATCGCGCACAATGCCGGCCTCATGAACAGCATGGCCGTCAGCCCCCACAAGAGCTGCCAGCATTGGCGCATTTGCATCAAAGATATGTCCTTGCTGCAATGGCATGCCAGGAGGCGTAATTTCATCGCCAGTTGACAGGATAGCAACCCGCAACTGGCGCGATACGATGATGTCTTCTACACCCGCCGCCGAAAGCTGTCCGATATCAGCAGCTGATAGTTTCTGGCCTGCCGCAAGCAGCGTCTCACCCAACGCCAGGTTTTCACCGCGCGGGCGAACATTCATTCCCTGTCTTGCCGGCAGAGCACACCGCACAAAGCCGCCAGATTCTGCACAATCTTCATGCATGAAAATGCAGTCAGGACCTTCTGGCATCATAGCGCCGGTAAAAATCCTAATCGCCTCACCTTCTTTTATCACACCATCAAAGGGATGACCGGCACGCGCTGATGCAACAATTCTGAAGGCATGGTCTGGATGGTGCTGGAGAAACGCTGCGTGAATGCCAAACCCATCGACAGCTGCATTATCGCTTGGCGGTAAATCATAATGACTTAACAGATCCTCAGCAGCATATCTTTTACTAGCCTGCCTTACAGATATGGTTTCACGAAAGCCTAGCGGCGTAAGCTGGGATAAGATTTTATCACGTGCCTCAGCAAGCGGCGTTGCATCTGGATGACTCATAAAGGGGCATCCATAGATAAATCTGTTTCAGTGCGAAGCGCGAGAACAAAGGCCACAATTGCTGCTTCATCATCAATATCAAAATGCGGTATCGGACAGTTTTCAGGTATCACATCGCAGGCAAGCGCAATGATATGACTGTCATCACGATATAAAAAAGGCGCTCCTGTCTCAGAACGATGAATTTCTATTTTAGGAACAGCCTCGCTTTTATACCCCTCCACCATGATGATATCACACGGGCCGAGCTGTTCAATAAGCCGTTCCAAGGATGGCTCAGCACCGCGATGTTCACTAAAATGTGCTGAGCGCTGAGCTGATGAGACAATCACCTGACTTGCGCCGGCCTTTCGGTGGCGCCAGCTATCTTTTCCCGGAACATCAGCGTCAAATTCGTGATGGGCGTGCTTGATTGTCGCAACAGAAAAGCCCTGCGATACCAGCGATCCGATAAGCTTTTCCGCCAGCGTTGTCTTGCCGGCGCCAGACCAGCCAGCAAGGCCAAAACAAAAAGGGCTGTTGGATGAACCTGCCATCGCTAGCCTCCGGTCACATTCATGTGCCGGCCAACAGGCGCAGATGTCTGCCGGCGGCTGATCATAAAATCATGGCCTTTTGGCTTGCGGGCAATTGCTTCAATAATCGCGTCTTTCAAGGCAGGCACACCGCCGGCTCTCAATGCTGTACTTAATGACGCATTATCATCCTGTCCAAGGCACATATAAAGCTGACCTGTACACGTCATCCGGACACGATTGCAGCTTTCACAAAAATTATGAGTCATTGGCGTAATAAACCCAAGCCGTTGCCCAGTCTCTTCGACTGTGACATAGCGCGCTGGCCCAGCCGACTGATAAGGGCTATCTGTGAGGGTGAATTCCTGAGCCAGGCGCGAGCGCACGACCGAGACAGGCAGATATTGGTCAACCCGCGTCTCATTGCCGATATCACCCATTGGCATGACTTCAATGATTGTCATGTCATAGCCGTGGTGACCACACCACCGCACCATATCGCCTAGCTCATCTTCATTAACCCCTTTCAGCGCAACAACATTTACCTTGATAGCAAGGCCTGCATCCTGCGCGGCTGCCATCCCATCAAGCACGGTCTGTAATTTACCCCATCTTGTAATCAGGGTGAATTTATCAGCATCTAGCGTATCAAGCGATACATTCAAACGGGTTACACCTGCCTCAGCAAGCTGCTGCGCCATTTTTGTCAGCTGGCTACCATTTGTTGTAATAGTCACCTCATCCAGTGCGCCGGCTTTTGCTTCAGCGCCCAACGCACGAATAAGCTGCATGATATTACGCCTGACCAGTGGCTCACCGCCAGTAAGCCTGATTTTGCGCGTGCCCATTTCCATAAAGGTGCGGCATACTATTTCCAGCTCTTCAAGCGTCAGTAATTCTGACTTTGGCAAAAAGGTCATTTCTTCAGCCATACAATAGACGCATCTGAAATCGCACCTGTCTGTCACAGAAATGCGAATATAGTCTATCTGTCTTCCAAAGGGATCTGTTAGCATGTCAGCTCATCTTAATAATATTCAGTCAGTCATCAGCGCCTAGCTGCTGCACTAGCATATAGCGCGTTTCAGCTTAGCACCACTCAGTCAGCGTCGTTTTTTATCTATTAGTTCACGATAACATCTCTAACACATCATTGACTTTTTAGCCTAGCGCGATAGCGTTGGCACTCTTAAAACAGGGCTTATTTTGGCAACCGGCATATGTTTATCATGATTACCATTTTTTCATTCTGGCGCCAGTATCTTACGCGCTGTATAGCGATGCTCTTATTCCTATTTAGCCTCAGCGCCGTCCCGGCATTAGCAGGCGAACAGCCAATCATCGTGCAATCAACCACCTCCACCCTTAATTCAGGCTTATATGATTATCTTCTGCCATTCTATCAACAAGCAACAGGAAAACAGGTACGGGTGGTAGCGGTTGGAACAGGTCAGGCCTTAAAAAATGCAGAACGCTGCGATGGCGATGTTCTGATTGTCCATTCTCGCGAAGATGAAGTTGCTTTTGTTGACCGCGGGTTTGGCAGCAAGCGCTATGACCTGATGTATAATGATTTCGTTCTGCTTGGCCCTTATAATGACCCTGCAGGGATTGCAGGGGCAGATAATGTGAGCGCCGCCCTTCGTCTGATTTCACAAGCAGGCATTCGGTTTGTCTCACGCGGAGATAATAGTGGCACGCACAAGGCTGAGAAACGTTTCTGGCGGCTAGAAGATAATGTACCACCTGCCACGGCAGGCTCATGGTATATTGAATCAGGTCAGGGGATGGGAAGCACGCTTAACCTTGCTGTTCAGATGCAAGGATATGTGCTGTCTGACAGAGCAACCTGGCTTGCCTTCGGAAACAAACAAAACCACGCTATTTTATTTTCAGGGGACCCGGATATGTTTAATCAATATGGCATTATTCCGGTCAGCCCTGAGCATTGCCCAGACACCCATAATGAAGATGGGCTTGTATTTACGAAATGGATGATATCTAAGACAGGGCAAGGGCTGATTAAAGCCTACCAGCGCGCAGGAGAACAACTTTTCTTTCCAAACGCAGACGGCCAATAATACCCTGCCTTCACCACAGCTATTTCTGAGCGCCGATAGAACGCCCTGCACCTTCTGGCATACCAAGCGACTGATGTGCGGCTGCCAGTTCAGCAAAAGCCTCTGCAACAGGCGATTGCATCGGCACAGCCCGGCTTGATTGCAGATTAACATGCAAACACATCTGCTCACCGGTCGCGACAATAACGCCGTCCTGCTGTGTAACGGTCTGAAAAATATGCAGCTTTTTAGCTTCTGCCTGTAACACTTGAAGAGATACAGTTAGCCTGTCCCCAAGCTTGGCTTCATCAAGATGGCGGATATGCGTCTCTACCGTAAAAAAGCTATGCCCACCTGCCAGATAGTTAGCATCCACACCCATGCGGCCGAGCAGGACGTCTGTTGCTTCGCTCATTATCTGTAAATAGCGGTATTCGGTCATATGGCCATTATAGTCAATCCAGGCTGGCAACACATCGCTTTGATAATAGGAAAGCGCTTGCGTGCTTGTGTCTCTAGCGATCTTATCAGCGGTTTTCCGCAGGTTATTTGTCCAGTCAACAAAACAATTACCAGCACCCCAGTGATGCTGTTTTAACACCCCCAGAAATCCAACAAGATTGCGGTCTCTGATACGTTCTAATTCTCGCACGCTATAAGCGCCTGAGTGAGCATCCGACTGGCTTGCTATCTTATCTATCAGCGCATCATCAAGGTCGGGCACATCCATCAGCTTTGTCCATGGCCAGCTTAACGCTGGACCGAACTGGCTGATAAAGTGACGCATTCCTGCTTCACCGCCCGCAACACGATAGGTCTCAAAAAGACCCATCTGTGCCCAGCGCAGACCAAAGCCATGAGTAATGATATCATCAATTTCTTGTGTCGTTGCAACGCCGTCCTTGACTAGCCATAAGGCTTCGCGCCAGACAGCTTCCAATAACCTATCACCAATATGGGCGTCAATTTCGCGTTTCAGAATAACAGGCTTCATCCCGATATCTTGCAACAGGGTGGCAGCGAGATGAACAGCGCCTTTGCTGCCTTCATCATCGCCGCCAACCAGCTCTACCACTGGCAGCAGATAAACAGGATTATAGGGATGGGCAACAATAACCTGTTCAGGTCGCAGTAAGCCTGCCCGCAATTCAGACGGTTTAAATCCTGATGTTGATGATCCAATAATAGCGTCTGGCGCGCACTGCGCTTGGATATCGCCCAGCACGTTATGTTTGATATCAAGCCGTTCAGGAACTGATTCCTGAATCCAACTAGCGCCCGCTACCGCCTGCTTCAGCGTTTCAGCAAATAACAGCGTTCCTTCTTTTGGCATCGGCGCATCAGCAAGTACAGGAAGGCTTAATCGAGCATTATCTAGCACCTCGCCGATTTTGCGCATCGCATCGCTATCCAGATCGAAAACGGACACATCCCACCCATTTAGAAGGAACCGAGCGGCCCAGCCCCCGCCAATGACGCCGCCGCCAATAATCGCCGCTTTTTTTATCTGTCCCACGTGGCTTTACCTCTTATTAAATCAGCGTTATGCCGGCATCCGTTTTACGAGCTGAAGCTCAGCGCGCACTTCATCAGGGCTCATCAGTGATACCCCCATTTTTGTGACAATATCAGCAGCTTTTTCTACCAGCTGTGCGTTGGTTGCCAGCACACCTTTTTCAAGCCACAGATTATCTTCAAGGCCAACACGCACATTACCCCCCGCCAGCACTGAAGCCGCAACATATGCCATCTGATTACGGCCAATTGAAAAACCCGAATAAACCCAGCTCTGCGGAATATTATTTACCATTGCCATAAAGGTATTCAGATCGTCCGGCGCCCCCCATGGAATTCCCATACAGAGCTGCACCATGACAGGATCTTTAATGATACCTTCTTCAACCAGTTGCTTGGCAAACCAGAGATGGCCTGTATCAAATGCCTCGATTTCAGGACGCACCCCAAGACGTTCCATCATGCCTGCCATTTCACGTAGCATGCCGGGGGTGTTTGTCATGACATAATCAGCTTCGGCAAAATTCATCGTACCGCAATCAAGAGTACAGATTTCCGGCAGACACTCTGCAATATGCGCAATACGTTCTTCTGCACTGGCCATGTCCGTTGCTGCCTCATTCAATGGCAAGGGTGCTGATGGCGCACCAAACACCATATCTCCGCCCATGCCAGCTGTGAGGTTTAAGACAACATCAATATCGCTAGCACGAATTCTGTCTGTAACCTCCCGGTAATACTCACTCTTGCGAGAGGGGGCGCCAGTATCAGGGTCACGCACATGACAATGAACAACAGCAGCTCCTGCGCGTGCAGCATCAAGCGCTGCTTCGGCAATTTGCTGGGGGCTTCGGGGGACCAAGGCCGATCTATCCTGAGAACTACCCGAACCCGTAATTGCGGCCGTAATAAAAACTTTTTTGCGCATGGAAAGAGGCATCCGTCATCTCCCGTCATTGTGATAAGATTACCTCATTGCACCTTGGCGCATAGTTGCCTCTTTTATCAAGATTTGTCTTCTTGATTGATGTATTTTATTTTTAAGACACGCTTATTGCGCTGACCGGTAAACCAGCCTTTGTTTTGACATCTCCAGTCCAGCTCATGTATCACCAAACGATAAAGCTTAGCCTGCTATGGGCCTTTTTATGACTACCACCCTTATCCTTAACGGGGATGAACGATATGACGCCGCACTCAGATAATGCCCTACACGCCGCCCTACTGGACAGCCTCACATTTAATGATGATGGGTTGATACCGGCCATCGCCCAGCAGTTTGATACAGGCGAAGTGCTGATGATGGCATGGATGAACCGGGACTCGCTTAGTGAAACCCTTACCTCTTCGCGTGCCTGCTATTATTCACGCTCACGACAGGCATTCTGGCGTAAGGGCGATACCTCCGGCCATATTCAGGTCGTAAAATCGTGCCATATTGATTGTGATGGCGATACAATTTTGTTGCTGGTTGATCAGACTGGAGCTGCCTGCCATGAAGGCACCCGCACCTGTTTTACACGGGTAGCAACCGCTGATGGTAGTGTTACCGCAACCGGTCCTGCTCTGCCAGAAGGGGGCACCAAATGAGCCCGTCAGATACAGCAGACACACCAAAAATTACTGTTAGCAAGGAAATCATCTGGCATATGACGTGCGGTTCCTGCAGTTATTACTGGACTGTACCAACCATGTCTGAGGCCGACAACCCGGCTCGCCGCAGTTGGACATGCCCTCTTTGTGCAACAAAGTCAGACGCTGTTGAACAGGATTTCTGATAGTACCGGCTGATGGCCAGCTAGGCTGAAATTTTCGTGAGCGCCGCTTCGAAATTGGCAACCGTTCTGTCAATATTCAACAGCTTATCAAGACCAAATAATCCGATGCGGAATGACATATAATCGTCAGGCTCGCCAACTTCTAATGGTACGCCTGCTGCGATTTGAACGCCCTGTTCAGCAAATTTCTTGCCTGTTTTCATGTCAGGGTCAGTTGTAAAATTGACAATAACAGACGCCGCTTTAAATCCGTCAGCAGCAACTGACACAAAGCCGTGCTGCTCCAGCAGAGCGCGCATTTTTATGCCAAGATCTATCTGTGCCTGCTTGATTGAGGCAAATCCATGGCTCTTGGTTTCCAGCAAGGCATCACGGAACGTTTTTAACCCATCAGTTGGCAATGTTGCATGATAAGCATGCCCGCCATTTTCATAGGTTTCCATAATTGAAAGCCATTTCCGCAAATCACAGGCATAAGATGTGCTCACCGTATGCTCGATTGCCGCGCGGCCTCTCTCAGACAGCATAACAACTCCGGCACAAGGTGTTGCAGACCAGCCTTTTTGCGGCGCTGTCAGCAGAACATCAACACCCAGCTTTTCCATATCAACAAATAGCGCACCAGAGGCAACACAATCCAGAATAAACAGACCGCCAGCGTCATGCACCGCATCAGCAATGCCGGCAATATAATCATCTGGCAGGACCATGCCAGCAGAAGTTTCAACATGCGGCGCGCAGACGATTTCAGGCTTATAGGCCGCAATCTCCGCGACAATGTCACTCAATGGTAAGGGCGCAAAAGGTTTGATTTTATTATCACCGGCAGATTGCTGGTGCTGACTGGCATAGAGAACTTTTGTCTCAGCAGCAATTCTGCCCTTTTCAAAAATTTCTGACCACCGGAAGCTAAACCAGCCATTTCGAACAACAAGACATCTTTTATCGGTGCCGAACTGGCGCGCAATCGCTTCCATGCCAAAAGTACCACCACCCGGAACAAGGATAGCAGATTTAGCAGAATAGGCTTCTTTAAGAGATGCTGAAATATCACGCATCACCGTCTGAAATGACGCTGACATATGATTAAGAGACCGGTCGTTAAACACAACAGAATATTCAAGTAGACCATCTGGATCGACATCTGTTTCAAGAGCGGTAACAATTCCCATTTTGGCGTTCCTTTTCAATATTAATAACGATCTACGGCCATCATGTAACGGCGCGCGCGTCTCTTTGCATTTCATACAGCTGACACGAAGTGCTAGTAACTTAAGATATGGTACATAAAAACACTGATGCCAATGTTAATACGCTAAAACAATGAAAATTAATCGCCTGCCATGGCAGTTTAGCTGCCAAACGGTCGGATTAGTCATCCATGGGGCAGGTATAGCTTCTCTGGCATTGCAAAGACGGCGATAGACTGATTGTTTTGTCTTCAACGCCCCGCCCCGGCTTCATGTAAACACACATGCGCGAGCCTGTTTCGGGATCGAAATATTCACGTCGCAGGCGGCAATGACTGGCAATCTGGGTAGGGGGAACAGCCCTCCTGCGACATTTAGCTGTTTCGCGTCCCAGAACGGTCTGTGGCCATGTAAGCCGCAAATTATCCCATACGGTGCAATGTGCTGAGGCTTCATCGGGAACGTAAAGACGCCCTTCTGCTGCCGCAGGAGTAGCTGAAAGGCCTACCATAGAAAACACGAATAGACCTACAAGACTGAAAAATGCCTGGCGATTGATTATAAATGTTTTACGCATAGGCCCTCACTTCTACTGATCCTCGTCTCACGCCGCCCAGATATTAAAAAATCAAACTGTTATCTGTCTAACCCTTTTAAGCTGACATTAGCAGAATGTTAAGCGCGTTTTTTTGTCTTATTGCTGCTGCACTATAACGAAATTATTAATAGGTGAACGACGCATCGCAACGAAGTCTTACTGAAATAAAAAACCATCGCCGCCCTAAACGTTTAGCATAATCTTTAGCATTCCTCCTTAAAGATTATTGAAAATGTGCCGTTATACCTCTCAAACCCAATGTTGGGATTAACCAATAGATCAGGTGGCAGTTAGCATAATGCG
Organism: Alphaproteobacteria bacterium UBA4588; assembly: GCA_002387605.1. GTDB lineage: Bacteria > Pseudomonadota > Alphaproteobacteria > Puniceispirillales > Puniceispirillaceae > UBA4588. The sequence continues at coordinate 40,226 of DGJU01000087.1, forward strand.
TAGGCTCTTATCACAATGCGGATGTCTCATTCTCATCATGCTGCTGAGCGGCTGTCAGATGTTTGTTGATAACCGAAAAGAAGCGTTACTTGTGATTTCGGCAGATCAGTGGACCGACATGCAGCTCAAAGTAACAGAGCTTGAAAAGATAACGCGCGCGCGAAACAAGCCTGTCGCTCTCCCAGGGTCTGAATTAATTGCCTTTACAAGCGAAACAGATGCCTACCTTGCTGGATGCAGAAAACTGGGGATTGTAGAAGTCCACCATTACGGAACTTATGATGAGGCCGTGATACTAATTCGAAATCAGGCCTTCAAAATGGAGGCCTCGGTCATCGCCCCGCTTGATGCATATCAAGATAAATCACCTCTTATTACAGAGGAT
>DGJU01000087.1:40746-48240 GCA_002387605.1 Alphaproteobacteria bacterium UBA4588
CTGATAATGTTTCCGAATTGCCTTCAGATATTCACCATCTAGCGGCACTTACTGAGACGGTTGATGGTGCGCTATCGCGCATGTCAGATGAGCAACCAATCGCTCAGGCTGTCGCACTTGCCGCAGGGCGCTATGCAGCTATGCAGCTATTCCAGTCACATGGGCGCGCCTATGCTATGTCATTTTTTGACGACTGCATCGCAACCGCCGAAATCTGTCAGGATATTATGAACGAATTGGGCGACGAACACAGCTCACGTTAGGGGAGTCTTACGCGTTACAACCCCTGTGATATCAGCGCCACTATCGATCACCAGACTATCAGCAATAATTTCGCCTGACATCTTTGCATTATCGTGAACGATAAGCGCGTCTGTTTCGAGGATGCCGGCAAAAACACCGTCTATTTCAGCTGTTTTGGTGACCGCAACGCCTTCGAAGCGCGCGCCAGTATGAACAAAGATATTATCTGCGTGAACTTCACCTTCAAAGCGACCTTCGATAATAACTGTCTGGTCTTTGGCATGTAGAATGCCGCTCAGAGCCATATCACTAGCAATCAGTGTTGTATCGCTCATGATGCATCCCCGTCTTTGTCCGTCGCTTTCTGCGGCAGCAATTCAGCTGGCATCATATCAGCAGGCGAGACATCCTTTGCTTCACTTAACGACGGGGGCGGCGTTTCCCAATTATGTTTAATCCTGCAATTAAGGGCAGCGCCTCTATCCATCTGAAGCGCTGCATATTCAATCTCGCCCAATAGAACTGAGCTCTTCATCACCCAGATAGAATGTGCATGTAGCCTGCCCGTGAAACGTCCGGCCATTACCCCAAGGCCAACACGAACATTCCCCTCAAGAATACCGCCTTTTTCAAGTACAAGCTTATCTAGCTCCAGATCGGCATAAACTTCCCCATGGATATCAACAGCACCCACTTTGGAAATTTTCCCGCGAAAGACTGCACCCGTTCCAAAAACTGATTTTTTTGCAAGGATATGGGTCATATCAGCCTATTCTTTAGCAGCAGGAGCAGGTGATTTTTTCTGCAGAAACTGCCCTTCAACGGTTGCACCATCTTCGATTTCGATACGTTTATAACTGAGCGAACCTTCAATTTTGCCTGATTTGGTAATCTGCAAATTATCGGCTTCAATCTCGCCTATTACCGTGCCAGAAACGCGCACATCAACGGCCTTAATTTTGCCTGTGACACTGCCTGTCTGCTCAACAATAAGTGATTTACAGGTAACATCCCCTTGATGGGTGCCAGCAAGATGAATAGCTGCCGGAGACTCAATACTACCCTCAGTTTTAATATCTGAGCCAATAAGGGATACTTCCTGAACCGATATATCTGATGTTTTTTGTGCCTTGAACATCATAAATTCTCCATTTTTACAGCCTAAAGACCATTTTCGTACTTTAATTTCGGCAAATTATGGCCCAGAGCCGTTTTTGACTCAACAAGTAACGAAAAAATACGTTATTAATCCTATATTCACGGGCGTGGTGGTACAGTCTCTAAGTATCGCCCTTATGCTAACACTATCCCGATGCACAAATTATGCCTTTTCTGAACAGCGTATTTAGCATGGGTAACAATTGTGGAGGTGAGAGGTAAATGGTTATTGATGTAATCGACATCCGAAATAGAATTCGGCGCATCCGTAATGATGTTTCGGACGCTATTGTTGCGCGACATGAACCTCAGCCTTATGAAGAGCAACTTTCAGCTGATGTTGAGCTATCAATACTTCCTGCTGACATAGAGAGTGAAAAATCAGAAAAAAAGAAATCAGGCACATCTAGCAAATCGTCTAAACTGGACGAAAATGGCGAAGCAGAGGGTCTTGCGCAAGCAAAAGCGATTTCAACCTATCGCAGCTTATCTAACGCTCTTTCGATGCCGTCCTTTAATCTTAATATTACAAACAGGCATTCGAGCACATTACTGATTTCGCTCATTGTTCTCCAACTGTTATCTAATCTGGTTCTCATCACACTGCTTATGATTAAACTGGGATAGTGGGAATGGAAGAAGAGCTAACGCTATACCCTGCGTCATCGTCTCAGCAGCTCCCTACTCCAAAAAATAAAAGACGCAGATTTCTGCCAGCTATTATTTCGCATGAATCGCCTGATATGCGGTTTGTCACGTCTCAGAAAGTCTGGTGGCTCCGTGAAAAGCGCTATCTTGCAATGACTGAAAACGGTCCAGTTGAATTTGCGTTTCGCCCGGCAGCCTTTTTCTCTAGCCTTGGTATGTTAAGCGCTGCTTCACTAGCAACAATAGCTGCGTTTTATTTTATGCCGCCGCTCTTAACCTTCATCGACCAAAATTCGGCAGGTAAGACTAGCACGCAAACGACCACGTCTTTCGATGGCAGTAAGCCATTCATAATGGTATCTGAGCTTGCCTCTCACATTGGTGATTTTCTGACCATCACAAGTGATGACCTAATCACATTTATACTACCCCAGACCAACCAAGAAACACAGAATTCCGCAACTAACCTAACAGATGGCGCCAGCACAAAGGTAGCGCGGCGCTTGCCCGAAAAAAATCTGGGAGAGGCAGATCAAACATCTCCCGATCTTGCTAATCCAGAACCAGTATCGAGTATCATGGCAACCAAGGTTATTGTTACCCCGCCGATCTCTGATGTTGAAGCCTTGCTGCCTGAACTTTCCTCACCAACAGCACGCCCTTTTGAAGAAATGGACCCAGATTATGTCGGGTATAACAGCCTGTCTGATGCTCCTATTTTAGGCGATAAGTTAAAATTTTACCGTCGTTTCTATAGCCTTTTATTTGAAATTCAAGCGATTGAACGTCTGTTTGATTCTCTGTCAATTACACCTGACAACCCGCCATCTTCATGGGATATATCAACAGAAATCACAGAAAAGCAGGTGCCACAACTCCTTCTCTTAAGAGAGAGCTGGCGGGACGTTATGGGCCAGATCCCTCTTAAACCGCCAATGCGCTATTATTATGTATCGAGCAAATATGGACCTCGGAAAAACAAGAGAACAGGCTTAAGCCGTTTTCATCATGGGGTCGATATGGCTGGCACATGGCATTCACCTGTTCTCCCGGCTGCCAATGGCAGTGTTGTATTTGCTGGACGGAACGGCTCATTTGGCAAGGTTGTTCGCATTCGCCACGCACATGGTATGGAAACAATTTATGCCCATCTCTCAGACGTAAGGGTAAAAACAGGTGACTATGTGACGACCAGCACAGTAATTGGCAAAATGGGTAATACCGGAAAATCAGAAGGAATGCATTTGCATTACGAAATCCGGACACAGGGAAAATCTGTTGATCCTGTTCCATTTTTGAAGGCTGGCCATGAAATCAGTCTGTCGGGGCGGCTTCCCTCGCACTTGAATTTATAATCTTTTTTTCGGCTTATCCTTTGTCGTGCCCACATCCCCGAATGGCATGAAATCTGCATTCATAAAGACATCAAACCTTACGTATTATAGGAAGATGTCACATGGCTACGAAAAAAGAACTTATTGCTGATATGGGTATTGAAATGGTCCATTTTGATAATGCAGACCAGCTTGAAAGCCAGCATGTTATCCCTCTGGGTCTTTATCTGCATGATGCAGATTTGTCTGATTCCGAATGGGCTATGACACGCACGTTAGCTGCAGTTAAAGCCGAATTCTAAGCTTCCTTTTTTAACGATATTACCTCTTCCCGAGGCGGGGCCAGCTATGCTGGTCTCGTTCTCTTTTACTGCCTTTTCTCTGCTCATCAGACATAAAAAAGCCCGGCCCTTTTTTAAAAAAAGGACCGGGATAAGGATGCCACTCGCCGGGGAGATATGCTGGCGGGGCATTTCGAGGAGAAAACTATAATCTACGTCTAACGCATGTCAGATAAACGAGCCTGCATGCGACGTTGTGATGATGATGGAATATTCAGCATTTCACGATATTTGGCGACTGTGCGACGCGCAAGGTCGATGCCTTCCTGGGAGATAATTTTTGAGATAGCCTCATCACTAAGCGGCTTTCCTGGCACCTCTTTGGAAATAATTTTTTTCACCATATTTCGTACCGATGCTGCAGACGCATTAATGTCTGAATCACGGGATGTAATATTCACACTGAAGAATGATTTTAATGGCATACAGCCACGCGGTGTCGAAATCAGCAAGCCCGTTGTTACGCGGCTTACAGTACTTTCATGCATACCAACAGCTTGAGCAACATCACGCAATGAGAGTGGCTTCAGGTAGTCGAGGCCTTTCTCAAGAAAATCTTTCTGGTGACGAATGATTTCTGCACTGATTTTTAAGGTTGTCTGGTTACGCTGTTCTACAGCCCGTTTTAACCAACGAGCATTTGACAATGTATCAGCAGAATAATCCTGTTCCTTCGAAGATTGGCGCTTTTCTGCCAGCATTTCTGCATATGTTTCATTTACCAGAACAGCCGGTAATGTAGAGCGGTTGAGTTCAACCGACCAGCCATCTAACTTGCGTGTCACAATGACATCAGGGCTTGGCATTTCGCGATATTCAATACCCAGATGCTCACCGGGCTTTGGATTAAGTGTCCGAATTTCTGCAAGCATGTCCAGAATGTCATCATGGTCACATTTCAGCCTACGCGCCAATTGACGTATTTCACCGCGGCCAAGCTGATCTAGATTATCCAGCAATGCCCCAAAGAGCGGCGTGAATGTTTCTTTATCGATAAGCTGAAGGCGCAAACATTCTGCAAGGTTGCGGGCAAACAAGCCTGCTGGCTCAAACTGCTGCAGCTGAAGCAATACGTCTTCTGCTTCTGCTTCATAACAACCACATTCATCAGCAACATCTATCACTGTTCTGCCAATCCAACCAGACGGCTCAAGCGCATTAATAAAATGGGTTGCAATCATGCGTTCTGATGGCTTGGTAAATGTGAGATTAAGCTGTCTGAAGAGAAACGGATAAAACCCCTCTTTCTGAGAAATATTATCGAGGATATCAAAGTCATCGCTCCCTGAACCGCGTGAAGCTGTCTCACTGCGCGGCATATCAGCAATACTGCTATCGAACCGGTTATCCAAATCAGAATGTTGTGTAGGGTCATCTGCCAACGCTGCACTTTCTTTCAGCGTTGAAATATCACTTCCTTGCGTCTGCTCAAGGAGCTGCTGGCCCTCTGTCTGGGCAGGCTCAGACGCCTTGTCTGAACTTGCCGGCGCTTCGCTCTGGACTTCCTGCTGATCGCTGGCGGTGACTTCTAGAAACGGATTATCATACATCTGTTCCTGTAAATGCTGTGTAAGCTCTAGATTAGACATTTGCAGCAGCTTAATAGCTTGCTGTAACTGAGGCGTCATTACCAAAGATTGTTTCTGACGTAACTTGATTGACTGTGATAATTGCATAATATGTCTCCTCGCAGGAGTGACACTGGTAAAAAGGCACAGTATTTGCAAAATATTCATTTGACGGGATATTTTGTCAAAAAATTAACAATTTTTATATTAGTTTTCAGTAGTTTAAGCAAAATAGTTAATTTTTCGTTAATCACTGCGTCAGATTTCAGACAGCAAAAAGAGGATAAATTCGCCGTGTTTCACTTCACATCTACATTATTCTCCCGCTAATATTGGGACGATAGGGTACAGTAGAGTTAAGCTGGTAATATTATCTAAGACGGAGTGTTCGACATGCTTATTACCCGCACAAACGTATCGCGCGCACCATGCCGCCGCTGTCATATTTTGCGGGTTCTGTTGCTGATGGTCTTGGGCGTTGTTCTTGTGGCGCTGGTTGCCAAAGAAAGCTTTGCTCTTATCGGCGGCATTCAGCCTATCATGTTTGGATATCTATTCGCTGGTCTTGCTGTCGTAACCTTTATCATGAAGCTCGGTTATTATTATTACCAAAAGCGCCAGAAATAACAGCCTGCCTTATCCTACAAGCCCTTCACCAGCCTGACGGCAAGGCTTTGATAGGGGAAAAAGCGGCCATAGCTAAAACCAGTCATAAAATTCACTGACCAGATATTTTGTGATGTCACCCAATTTTTCTCGCCTGTCCAATATGGTTCGGCAAGCGTATTGGGAAAAACTACCTTGTCAATTTTTGGCGCAGAACATTCCTGACATACCAAAGATTCAAGTTCTTTTAGGGTTGGAAGGCGCCATAAGCCACCAAGTTCTTTATTCGCAATCTTAATTGCCTGACGCGTTTCATCTTGCGAAAGCTTCATAGCGTCACCAGTGCAGGTATTATTTTCAAATATCTGACCAACAGAGCAGCGCATCCATTCTGCACCTGTCCGCAAATCAACAGCAATATAGTCACTTATAATATAAGAACTCGAATGAGTGGCCTGTGGTGCCGCGCTTTGTGACGGGCTTACGGCGGCGAATATGAAGATAACAGCACCGAGAATAGCTGATATCCTCTGTAACCTATTCTGCCCTATAGGCTTATTTAGTAAATGATGACGCAGATCTCTCATTTTTCAGCTCCCTTACCCCTTTTTTGTTAAGTGGATAATCGCTTCATTACTGGCCTATGGCCCAACCTTCACTATTATTATATACTTATATAAGGAGTGAGACGAGCGCCATGATAAAATATGAGCCGTGATATAGTCTAGACACTGCTTTTTATAGGTAGGCGACTCAATTGGTACCATTCTTGCTTGGCAGAAGGACCATTCCTTAAGTACGTGATAGTTTTAACAGAATAATAGGTCAAAAAAATGGATATAGCTTCAATTGTCGGTCTAATCGGCGGCGTAGGCATGATTCTCGGTGCAATGATTTCCGGTGGTGGCCTGGGTCCCTTTTTTGATGTCCCTTCTGTACTTATTGTATTTGGTGGCACATTTTTTCTGGTTATGTATTCAACCCCAATGCCTGTCTTTCTTGGATCTTTTGGCGCAATGGCTAAAGCCTTTATGCCGCCAATTAAAAAGCAGGATGAGTTAATCGAACGAATGGTCGAATTATCCGGCATTGCAAGAAAAGACGGCATGATGGCTCTGGAAGGTCAGGAAGTTCCTGATAAATTCTTTCAGAAAGGCCTTCAGATGCTGGTTGATGGCGCTGATGAATCAAAGCTTGTTACGCAGCTAAATAAAGAAATTAAGGCGATGTTAAAGCGCCATGAAGCAAATCAGGTTGCTATTAAAGCATGGATTGACCTCGCACCGGCTATGGGAATGGTCGGAACGCTTATTGGTCTAGTTTTGATGTTGGGAAACATGGCTGACCCGAAAGCGATTGGTCCGGCTATGGCGGTTGCGCTTCTGACAACTATGTATGGGGCGATTATTGCGAATGTACTTTTCATGCCTCTGCTCACCAAGCTTGAGGGCTATACTCAATATGAGTCAGTTTACCGTGAAATGGTTGTTACTGGATTACGCAATATCGCTCGCGGCGAGTCACCTCGTAATATTCAAGACCAAATGGTTGCCAATTTGGCACCTAAGATTCAGGAAAAAATGGAAGTTGCCTAAT
>DGJU01000087.1:48295-53130 GCA_002387605.1 Alphaproteobacteria bacterium UBA4588
GAAGAATGTCCTAAATGCCCGCCTGTTGGCGCGCCGGCATGGATGGCGACTTTTGCCGATATGGCAACGCTTCTGATGGCATTCTTTGTTCTTATTCTGTCATTTGCTGAATTTAATGTGCCGAAATTCAAACAGATTTCAGGCTCTATGCGAAACGCTTTTGGTGTTCAGAAGATTGTTCCTATTGTGGAGCAACCAAAAGGTACAACAGTTCTATCACTGAATTTTAGCCCATCACCTAGCAAGTCTGTTACGAATGAGATGACACAGCAGACAACCCAAGTGAACCAGCCTGATCTTGAAGTCCAGAATAAAACGAAAGACAGTGATGGTGAAGCAAGCGAGAACGCCGAAGACGTTGTCAAAGCGCTCGAGGAGGCTATTGCCAGAGGTGATATAGAGGTTCAGACGCTCGGCGATAAAGTCGTTGTAAATTTCACGGCAACAGATGCCGAAGAAAAAGACCTTCCCCAACTGCTTCAACAGACTTTAAATGCCATTGAAAAGGCAAAGTCAGCTGCAGGGAAAAGTGAACAAGAAGTGCTATTTGGCGGGCTAGAAGGAACATTAACCCAACTCGCCCAAGCGGCACAATCTGCTGCTGATGCCACTGCGGTGTCCGAGAAAACCAAAAAGAATGAGGCTGAAGCAGAGGCAGAGGCGGTAAAGGCAGAAGATGAGCTCAAAATCGCTCTAAAGCAGGAAATAGGCAAAGGCCTAGTTCAGGTCTCTCGTGACAAAGATAAAGTAATTGTAACTGTCGGTTCGGGCGGCGCATTCCGGTCTGGGTCAGCAGATTTGACCGAAGAAGCGCAATCCATCATGAAACGGATTGCCGGCACAAATAGTGAAGGCGATTCTGAGATTACCGTTTCCGGTCACACTGATGATGTACCTTTGATTTTTGGGTCTCGTTATCGTGACAATTGGGATTTGGCAGCTGCACGCTCTGCAAGTGTCGTCCAGTCACTATCGGCTGATAATCTCATTAAAAATAAAAGACTGGAAGCCATTAGCTATGGCGAAAGCCGGCCTCTTGAAACAAATGATACTGCTGCTGGTCGCGCTAAAAACCGTCGCATCGAAATTGAAATAAACTACTAAGTCTCACATCCTAGATACGTCCATAGCCAGTGAAGCCATTGAAGCAATTGAAGTATCTTTTGCATCAGAGCTTGTAATATCTCTTCTACTGACACAAATATAGATTTCTGCTAATTTAAGAATAAGTAATGCGGTATATAAAGCTTTCAATGAGCGTCTTTTAGCAAATGGGGGAAAACATGATTGAATTACAACTTTTAAAATCAGATGATTCTTATAGTGCTGCCGCAAAACAGCGGATGGAAGTAAATATTGAGAATTTTATCGAAACCCTTACGGATGTTGGTACATCAAGTACTTATATGACACTTCTATTCGGCGCGAATGTTACAGTTGATGGTCGCAGCCGAAAAGTGACTGATTTTGCCGATATTGAGCCGCTAGAAGATAAAGCTAAAAGAGGCTTCATCGTCGCCATCCACCGCTCTGAATTAGAAAGTCTAATCGTAGATATTCTCAGGAAAAACGGCTTTTCGAAAATAAAAAGGATCGAAGAAACTGGTTTTCTTCAGGTTGAAATTGATCGCCCAAGTACAGCTCAGTTAGATGCCTGGGCAACTGAGTGCGACCGCCATTTGAGCGCTGCCCTTAGCCGGTCTGGCAAAATAAAAGCTGATTCCCTAGGCCAAATCGCAAAGGGTGTGAAAAATGAGTTCATTGAACCTGTTGCCGCCCATCGTGCACGGCTACAACTTGATGATTTATCTTCATCAAGTGAAAATTTCATAAAAGTGATCGGTATGACACGTAAGGTTCATTTCCTAGGCTATGGCCTGCCACTTGATAATGAAGAGGCTCATAAAATTCTGAGCCAGACGCGTCAGCCTAAATTCAAGGAAATTGCCAAAATTATGGCTGGTTAACCTAAGTTTTATGCATAATAAGATGATAGTTTGTTGCTATTTATCTTTTGCCTGAGGCGGCTTATCCTTACGCGCATCTTCTCTGACAGATTCACTGAACGAAGAGCCAAATTTAAACTGGCATTTCGGGTCAAACTGTCGGCAGATAGTCATTGCTTCGTCATCAGAACGGGCTGCGAGAACCATCCAGAAATAATGTTCTTGATAGAGCGCATATCCACGTATGAGCTTTGTTTGGGCACGATGGAAATAGCCTCCAATCATGACAAAAATGACGACAAATAAAAGTGGGTGGACAAGTAAAGAGACTGCATAGGTAGACAAAACAGCCATAAGTGGCTCCCACATCCGGTAATTCAGGAGCCAGAATGGTGGGAGAAACGTTGCAAAGCTTGAATATTCTGCTTCAAAAAGAAACACATCCCGACTCACATTTCTTAATGCCTCGTAAGTACGATATCCTTTAGGATTATCTAGCTCATGGCTTTTTAGTTTGAACGCAACCCCTTCTGATATCTCAGCAGGTGCATATTCAAGAATACAGCCAGGATATTGTTTGGCAAAAACTGACAGAAAAAATCCGTCTCGGAACAGTGTAAGGAGAGCTGGCCGCTCAATCATTTTGAGCTGTTCTTCTAATTTTTGAATATCATTATCAACCGGCAGGCCGTCAATCGCCACAAGCACATCTAGCTCACGCAGTCTCAGCTCGCTCGCATAACTCTTGCGACCCACAGTCTTAATCCGGATGAAACCTTGCGTGTTTTCATCCATGTTTTTCGAAGCGGAACTATCTGATGCATCTGCCATAGGGAACGTCTCTGCCTATCATCTGTCCGGCCTATCATCTGACAGACCGCACGCGGGAGAAAATGCTTATGGGAAGCTAATCCTGTCTTGCTGTACTTCGAGTAGTTTCAGCATTTTCATATTCTGACCAGCAAGCATTTCTACTTGAGCTGCCATATTTTTCTGAGACGCCGAAAGTGCCCCAATATCAGAGTTATCGATCAACTTTTTCTTTACGTCATCAATTTCTTTGCTGAGCTTGGAATCGGTTCCAGCCAACTGCACAGCAACAGAATTAAGATGGCCCATTGCTTCATTAATAATTACATCACCAAGCTGTTTGCCAAGCTTTTCATTCGATAATGCCATAGCATCTGATGACGCCTTGATATCAGCGCTAAGCTGCTGACTTGATACACCGATAAGCTGTGTAAGCTCGGTAATTTTCGTTGTTGCTTCGCGGTTAAGAGCAACAAGTTCGCCTTGCTGCTCTAGAGAGCCTGAAAGTTCACCAAGAACAGAATTCAAATGTTCGATATTTTCAGCAAAAACAACTAGCCCTTCACGATTGGTCGTTGTCATCACTCTCAATTCACCAAGTGTTTTGAAATAGAGCATGGCTGAAAAACCAAGACTAAGAACAGCTGCGCATATCGCAGTGACAAAGGTAATTGTGGTATAACGATGAATCTGGGACACGTTCTTTTCCAACTTCCTGTGTTCGCGTTTAATTTGACTATATTCAGAGGTAACATCAGTTGCAGCATCAGCGGCATCAAGAGCCAGCTTAATACTTTCCTGTACTGAATTCAGTTCGCTTGCCATATCTTACCTCTCCTCATTCCCACTATCGTACCAATGAGTATGCTAACCATTAATATCGAGAATGCCTGACTTTTTTTTCCGGCGACTAACCGCTGAATTTTTGACAGACGCATTCTCTGAAAAATATGCACATTGCATGCCAGTCGACTGATATACTATCTGTGCAGGAAGATTTTTCCCTTTAAAGCCAAACTGCCTGCAACCCCAAGGGTTGCGAGGCTCATATGTCACAAAAAAATGACGACATCCCCGGCAATTCAGTCGGAGATCAGCTTCATTATCAGGCGGCGGAGATGAATGCGGTCGGCGGCTCATGATGACGGCCTGAACCAGTTAATAACGTCAGCAATAATAAACCGCAATCCACCGCACACAGATGAGAAAGCACAAACAGCTAATGCGTAACCTCGTACCTGATAGCCAGCATCAAGAAAATCAGCTGCCTGAAGAGATAATACCGCACCGAGGATAAAAAAGCAGACAGTGCTAATCATCTCACCAAGGCTGCGCGGCCGGCGCTTCCGCTTTATTTGGAATTGTGGAGGTTTACTATCTACCATCCTCTGCTCCTAGCTTTTGACCTGTTTCATTAAACTGCATATCACCCGGAAGGTCCACATCTGGCTCTTCCAGCATTTCACCTTTATCCAACCGGTACAGATATGCCAGGACCACCGCAACAGCCTGATAAAGCTGCTCAGAGATTTCAGTACCAATTTCACCTGTAAAGAACAAGGCACGTGCAAGTAGAGGTGAGCGGAATACTGTTACCCGGCTATCCTTGCCCGTCTCGATAATTTTTTGTGCCATATGACCACGTCCCATCGCCAAAATCTTTGGTGCCTCAGACGAGCCTACTTCATATTTCAGGGCTACCGCGAAATGGGTCGGGTTCGTGATAATAGCGGTTGCCTGAGGCACATCTTCAAGGGCGGCTTGCTGACGGCCCGCATTCTGAGCGGTTTCCATCTGCATACGCCTGATCTTTGCTTTTACCTCAGGTGACCCTTCTGTCTGTTTATATTCATCTTTTATTTCCTGCTTACTCATTCGTAATTGTTTAATATGCACATGCCTCTGCCAGAAATAGTCAATCGCTGCAATAACAGCAAGAATGACAAGCATAGCGCCAAGTAAGGACGGAAACATATCCAACCCACTCGCCAAAGCTGAATTCAAATTTTGTTCTGTTAGCTGAATAAGAGAGGGGAGATGTGCATAAAGAACAACCCCTGAAACGCCAAATAACAGAAA
>DGJU01000061.1:0-6354 GCA_002387605.1 Alphaproteobacteria bacterium UBA4588
AAGCGCAAACAAGGCTGTTCCAAATCCGGCTAGTCCATTAATAAACCCGCCTGCAATAGCACCTGCCGTAAACAGAATGAGACTGTAACTATCCATAATTGTCCTTTTATGAGGAGAGCAGAGGAGATAACAATATGCTCACGGCAAAACCTACACGATAAGTGAAGGAAAGTGCGACAGAAAATTAACACAAAACTGCTACTGTCATCTTTCAGGCTTGCGCTTGGGATCATAGGCGCGCCACACTGTGCCAGCCTATGACAGTAAGACTATGATAGTAAGGTCATGACGGAAAAGGAGAAGTAGATGTCTGCTGATGCAAACGCTTATTCAGGAAAAACAGTTCTCATCACAGGGGGCGGTACAGGTGTTGGCGCAGATATGGCGCGCGCTTTTGCCAGCAGAGGCGCTGCTGTTTGGATTACAGGCAGACGCGCTGAGGTGCTGGAAAATGTTGCAGTAGCACATCCGTCAATTACGCCGCATGTCTGCGATGTCACAGAAGAAGCTGATATCATCGCATTGTTTGATAAGATGGAATGTGCTGACATTGTCATCGCAAATGCTGGTGCAGCTGCAAGCGCGCCGTTTGATAAAACCTCGTTGGATTTGTGGCGCTCAATCATGGATGTGAATCTTACAGGGGTGTTCCTTACATTACGAGAGGGCTTGCGCAGACTAAAAGCCAGCAAGCGACCATCTGGGCGGCTGATTGCGATTTCCTCTATCACAGGTAAAATTGGTTACCCCTATATCAGCGCCTATGCTGCGAGCAAACATGGTGTTCTTGGTATGGTGAAGGTAGCGGCGCTGGAAGTCGCAAAAACAGGCATAACCGTAAATGCGATTTGTCCGGGCTACCTCAATACAGAAATGACAGAAAAATCGATTAATAATATCGTTACGAAAACAGGCATTTCTTTTGAAGAAGCTGCTAATAAGCTGAAAATCTATTCACCTCAGCACCGGTTATTTGAGGCAGATGAGGTAACAGCAGCAGCACTCTATCTTGCCAGTGAAGAGGCTCGCGGTGTGAACGGTCAGGGATTGTCTGTGTGTGGCGGTGAGACCTAATCAAATAGAGGCGGCGCAAAAAGGCTATGCTCCAAAAAGGCTATGCCATTACCTCTGCGCCGCTTGTTAGATGTCATAAACAGATAAGCCGGGTTACCAGCTACCAGTATTTTGCATCGAGGCCCACGGTTCAGCCGGTGCAAGGCTATCGCCTTGCTGAAGCAGTTCCAGTGAAATGCCGTCAGGTGATTTCACAAAAGCCATGTGACCATCGCGAGGCGGGCGGTTAATTTCAATACCGCTATCCATCAGCTTCTGGCAGGTGTCATAGATATTAGCAACGGTAAAGGCCAAATGACCAAAATTCCGGCCACCTGTATAGTGCTCATCGCCATCCCAGTTATAGGTTAGCTCAACTTCTGGTGCGCGCTCTGCTTGTGCCCTGCTAAGATCTTCGTCTGTGGACAGGAAAATCAGGGTAAAGCGACCCCCTTCATTTTCTTTCCGGCGGGTTTCAATCATGCCGAGCTTATCAACAAAAAAATCAAGGGCGGCATCAATGTCATGCACGCGGATCATTGTGTGAAGAAATTTCATAGTCATTCTGTCCTTTAATTATGGTGGCCTTTAGAAAGGGCGGCCTTATCATAAGACCAATATACTCTGTTATTCACTATAAATTAGGTGATGAAAAGTGTCATAGCGATAGCGTTTATATTTCTCACTTTGAAAATCAGACCCCTGTGGCTATTGCACATTGTGAATTACCGGCTGTTGCACGGCTTTTGAGGATTTGACCCACTTTGCAGATATGCTAGGGTGCCAGCCAAGAATAGTCTTATACAGTTGACCGCCAAACATAGACATTAGAGGAATCCTGAGATGACACAGACAGTCCAGCACTTCATTGATAATACATTTACAGCCGGAAGCAGCACGCGCACCGGTGATATTTATAATCCTGCGCTGGGCGAAAAGACGGGTGATGTTGTAATGGGGACGGCCGCTGATGTTCAGGCGGCTGTTGATGCTGCAAAACGGGCTGGACCGGCATGGGCAACAATGCCACCTGTTCGCCGCGCCCGTGTGATCTTCAAATTTCTTGAGCTTGTCCGCCGTGATAAAGAAAAACTGGCCGAAGCGATTACAACAGAACATGGCAAGGTTTTTACAGATGCCTGCGGTGAAGTAGAACGCGGCATTGAAGTGCTAGAATTTGCCTGTGGTATTCCGGCCTTGCTGAAAGGCGAATATTCCAGTCAGGCCTCAACCAGCATTGATAACTGGACATTCCGCCAGCCAATCGGCATTGCGGCTGGTATTACACCCTTTAACTTCCCTGTTATGGTGCCAATGTGGATGTATCCTCTGGCAATCGCAGCCGGCAATTGTTTTATCCTGAAGCCAAGCCCAACAGATCCGACAGCCTCTATTATGATGGCTGAGCTTCTGAAGGAAGCAGGCTTGCCTGCTGGTATTTTCAGCGTCATTCAGGGTGATAAAGAAGCAGTAGATGCTATTCTTGAGCATTCTGATATCAAGGCCGTCTCATTCGTTGGCTCGACCCCTATCGCGCAGTATATCTATGAAAAAGGTGCTGGTAATGGGAAGCGCGTGCAGGCTCTTGGCGGCGCAAAAAACCATATGATGGTTATGCCGGATGCGGATATGGAAAAGGCTGTTGATGCGCTAATCGGCTCAGCTTACGGCTCAGCTGGAGAGCGCTGTATGGCGATTTCAGTTGCGGTTCTTGTTGGTGATGCTGGCGATAAAATGGTGCCAGCACTTGCGGAACGCGCCCGTACGCTCAAAGTAAAAAATGGCATGGAACTCGATGCCGAAATGGGTCCGATTGTTACAGCAGCGGCGCATGAACGGATTTCTGGCATGATAGAACAGGGTGTGCAGGAAGGTGCTGAGCTTGTTGTTGATGGTCGCGGCCTGTCTGTTGCCGGTCATAATCAAGGCTATTTCATGGGCGGAAGCCTGTTTGATAACGTCACGCCGGATATGTCGATTTATCAGGATGAAATCTTTGGTCCTGTGCTGTCATGTGTGCGTGTTGCAAATTCAGCCGAAGGCATTGAGCTTATTAATAACCACCGTTACGGTAATGGGGTATCAGTCTTCACTTCGGACGGTCATACAGCGCGCGAATTTTCCAATCAGATCGAAGTAGGAATGGTGGGTGTGAACGTGCCTATCCCTGTGCCAATGGCATGGCATGGCTTTGGCGGATGGAAGCAAAGCTTGTTTGGTGATTTGCATGCCTTTGGGAATGAAGCAGTGCAGTTCTACACAAAGCAGAAATCAGTGATGCAACGCTGGCCTGATTCGATTGCCAAGGGTGCAGAATTCGTGATGCCAACAGCTAAATAACGTTGTTTTTATGTCAGATATATCGTCTGAAAATAAACATGACCTTACCGTTCTCCTGCCGGCAATGCGCCAGGCAGGAGCTGAGATCATGGCAATACATGCGCGCGGTGTAACAGCTGAGCTAAAGCAAGATAGATCACCTGTCACCGAAGCTGATAAGGCGGCTGAGCGTATTCTGCTTGCAGCTCTTGCAGAACATTTCCCGGACATTCCTGTCATATCAGAGGAAAATCCAGACAGTCATAAACTATCTGCTGCACCCTGTTATTTTTTAGTCGACCCGCTTGATGGCACGCGCGAGTTTCTGCGGGCAGATTCATCCGGCGCTTTTACCGTGAATATCGGACTTATTGAACAGGGCCGCGCGTCTCAAGGGACGATTTATGCACCAGCCTTTGACAGGCTCTGCTGGACAGTTTTTGAGCGCGATAATCTTGTTGCTTATCAGGATGATAAAAATGGGATAACAGCGTTAAAAATTCGGGCGTTGCCGTTATCTGGCCCGGTTGCGGTTGCCAGTCGCTCCCATCTTGATCCCAATACCTCTGATTTTCTGACGCGCGAATCAATTTCTGAAACGCTCTCTATCGGCTCATCATTGAAATTTCTGTTGCTGGCAGATGGTCAGGCAGATATCTATCCCCGCTATGGGCCGACAATGGAATGGGATACGGCCGCTGGCGAGGCAATATTGCGGGCTGCGGGCGGAACAGTGCTTTCAGAAGATGGCCGTCAGCATGTCTATGGCAAAGCAGGCTGGAAAAATGGCCCTTTTATTGCCTGCGCGGGATATCTTCCGCACTCTCTCTAATCTGTATTATTCTGCTTTTATGAGCAAAATACCTGTTTCTCTGCCCTGATTAGCGCAAAAGGCCTGAAGCTGGTCATGCGTTAGCGTCTGAGGCGGTTAACAGGCGGTATTTTTAGCCCCATTTGTAGCGATCTCTCATAAAGCGAAAAGAGGAACTGGTAAAACAGCATAAAATCTGACTAAGCTAATAAGCAGAAAAGAAACGCTAAGGGGAATCATCGCAATGAAAACAAGAGCTGCAGTTGCCTTTGAGGCAGGAAAACCACTTGAAATTGTAGAGCTTGACCTTGAAGGACCGCAGGCTGGCGAAGTCCTTGTTGAAATTAAGGCGACTGGTATTTGCCACACAGATGAATTTACGCGTTCTGGTGATGACCCTGAAGGAATGTTCCCGGCTGTTCTGGGCCATGAAGGTGCTGGTATCGTGCGCGAAGTAGGCGCTGGTGTTAGCTCGTTGAAGCCGGGCGACCATGTGATCCCTCTCTATACTCCTGAATGCCGTGAATGCGATTATTGTCTGCACCCGAAAACAAATCTGTGTCAGGCAATACGCACGACACAAGGTCAGGGCGTTATGCCAAACGGCACCTCACGCTTTTCCTATAAAGGGGAAAAAATATTCCATTATATGGGCACCTCAACATTTTCCAATTATACTGTGCTGCCCGAAATAGCGCTGGCGAAGGTAAACCCTGCCGCGCCGTTTGATAAAATTTGCTATATTGGATGCGGTGTGACGACCGGCATAGGCGCTGTGATTAATACAGCCAAAGCAGAAGTCGGATGCCGCGCTGTTGTCTTTGGTCTTGGCGGTATCGGGTTGAATGTTATTCAGGGGCTCCGGCTGAGCGGCGCAAGCCAGATAGTTGGCGTTGATATGAATAATGACAAAGAAGCATGGGGCCGTAAATTTGGTATGACGGACTTTGTTAATCCAAATGAAGTGTCTGGCGATCTAACTGGTCATCTGGTTGAGCTTACCGGCGGCGGCGCAGACTATTCATTTGAATGTATTGGTAATGTCAATGTGATGCGAACAGCGCTTGAATGCGCTCATAAAGGCTGGGGCGAATCTATTATCATTGGTGTTGCAGGTGCTGGACAGGAAATTACAACCCGCCCCTTCCAGCTTGTGACCGGACGCAGCTGGCGCGGCACAGCGTTTGGCGGCGCGCGCGGACGAACAGACGTGCCAAAAATTGTCGACTGGTACATGGATGGGAAAATCGATATTGATCCAATGATCACTCATACACTTGCATTAGAAGATATTAATAAAGGGTTTGATCTGATGCATGAAGGTGCTTCAATCAGGTCTGTTGTTATTTTTTAAGCTGAAAGGATGCGTGCATTGTGATGAGCTCGCACACACAACAAGATGAGCATCTTGATGCTGTCATAACAGGCAAGATAAGCGCGTCTGATAATCTGGCTGCTTTTTTAGCGGCTTTGGACAAGACAGAGGATGATATAAAGGCATGGTGCTTGCGTAGTGATACGCGTGCTCATGCACAAGCAGAAGCGTGCGATGCAGCGCCGGTGCGGGGCGCGCTTCACGGTGTCTGTGTCGGGGTAAAGGACATCATTGATACAGCTGATATGCTAACAGAGCGCGGCTCACGATCTTGTGCTGGCCGGCAGCCTGATAAGGATGCTGATCTGGTGTCTGCATTACGGGCAGCAGGGGCCATTCTTCCCGGTAAAACAGCGACCACAGAATTTGCCTATCTTGATAAGACAGTAACTCGTAATCCCCATAATCTGGCACATAGCCCCGGCGGGTCTTCTAGTGGGTCTGCAGCCGCGATTGCAGCAGGTCAGATCCCACTTGCCATTGGCACCCAGACCGGTGGGTCTGTTATTCGGCCAGCCTCTTATTGTGGGGTTTTTGGGATGAAGCCTAGTTTTGGCTCGATAAGCCGTGCTGGTGTATTACAGACCTCCCAGACCCTTGATCAGGTCGGTGTCTTTGCCAGCACGCTGACCGGTATTGGCAGATTGTGTGATGTGATTATGACCGGTGCGGAAGGGATGATGCAGGCGACGCAGTCTGCCTGTGATAATCCGCGCTGTCTGGTGTTTGATGGGCTGTATGACGGGGTTGTCGAGAGCGGCGTTCAGGATGCTGTGAGCAGTGTTACAGCATCTCT
>DGJU01000061.1:6425-20398 GCA_002387605.1 Alphaproteobacteria bacterium UBA4588
CAGGACATAAGGCTGTTTACCATGTTGAGCTGGCCCAAAATCTGGGCGCTATCTGCGATGCGAAGAGCGCGCTGGTTGGTCCGGCTGCCAAAGCTACAGTTGCAATTGGCAGGACGCATCATAGTGATGTCTATGATGCAGCGCAGGGCATGCGTGTGCGTGCCATCGCCGATCTATCATCCTATTTCACGTCTTATGATGTGCTTATTACGCCTGCTGCAACAAGCGAAGCGCCGTTATTTGATGACGGTACAGGCAATCCGACATGCAACGCCTTATGGAGCTTTGTTGGCTTCCCTTGTATTACCCTGCCGCTTGCAACTGGACCAACAGGCCTTCCTGTTGGGGTTCAGCTTATCGGGGCAATGGGTGCAGACAAAAAGCTCCTTCAGATCGCTAAATGGCTTTTGGACACATATCACGATAGCAGGCCAGCATCATGACACAGAAACCGCTTTATATTGATAATTTACAATATACCAATATCTCTCCTGCCCATTTTGATGAGATGGCAGTTGCAGGACTATCAGCGGTTCATGTAACGATTTGCTATCATGAAAATTTCCGGCAGACAGTCGAGAATATGATTACCTGGAATCGCTGGGTAGAGGCGCATCCAGACAGGCTGATGCTGGGGCGAACGGGCGATGATGTCCGGCAGGCTCATGCAACAGGCAAGACAGCTATTTTTTATGGCTTTCAGAATTGCGCGCCTATCGAAGATGATATTGGTCTGATTGAAATTGTGCATCAGCTTGGCGCGCGCTTTATGCAGCTCAGCTATAATAATCAGTCGCTTCTTGCAACCGGCTGTTATGAAGATGAAGATCCGGGCATTACCCGGTTCGGGAAGCAGGCAATTGCCGAAATGAATAGGGTTGGCTTGGTCATTGATATGAGCCATTCAGCCCATCGCTCAACTTTAGAAGCCATTGATATTTCATCTCGCCCTATCTCAATTACCCATGCAAATCCAAGCTGGTGGCATCCCGCCCGTAGAAATAAGCCTGATGAGGTTATTGCAGCCCTCACTAAGGCAGGCGGTATGCTTGGTTTTTCGGTCTATCCTCACCATCTTGCCGGTGGCAGCGACTGCACCCTTGATAGTTTTTGTGAAATGATTGCAGAGGCCGCCGAGCGTTATGGCGCTCGTCATCTTGGTATTGGCACTGACCTCTGTCAGGATCAGCCCGATAGTGTTGTTGAGTGGATGCGTAATGGGCGGTGGTCGCGGAGCACTGATTTTGGCGAAGGAAGTGCTGATAATCCGGGCTTTCCGCGCCAGCCTGACTGGTTTTCGTCAATTCGTGATTTTCCAAATATGGTTACCGGTCTGCAGAAAGTGGGATTTTCTCAAGATGAAATCGCAGGTATCATGGGGGAAAATTGGTTGCGGTTCTATGATCAGAATTTTGGACCGGTAGGGCCATCCTAGGTAAGGGTAAGTGGGCACGTCTTAAAGAGGAGAAGGGATGACACAAGTTATATCTCATGAGACAGCAACTGACCATCAGCAGGCGCTTGCAATGATGCGGCCGGCTGGTGATGTTATGAAGCTTGAGCGTATGGGTGCCTTTTTCCCCCACCGCCTTAGCTTCATGCGGAGTTTTATCCGCCGCATTGCCAGCGAAGGCGCCCAGATAAGCTGTCCTGTCACAGCATTAGATGAAAATGGTTTTGGTCATATCGTACTTAGCCTGCCTGTATCGGGCCGGATATATTCGCTGATTGCTTATTCACGCCACCTTGATGATGGCGACCGGACAGACCGCGTTATTGCCACCAAATGGGATGCAAGCTTCTGTCTGTTTGATGGTGTGCCAAGCGATGCTGATATTGCGTTCCTAGCAGACCATGTTACCACGCAGGAACAGGGGCATTATCATGAGCGGGTGTTAACCCTTTCGCGTGCCAATAAATCAGTGCGGCTGTTCCAGCATGTAATAGATGCATTATCAACGGGCGTTCAGCCTGACCCTGATATGCTGTTTTCTATTGGCTATCTGATGCGGACTACGGCTGTTTACGGAAATGGTAAATTTGGGATTGCTGACAGAAACAAGATTATGGGCTTTCCTGGCCTTGAAGGCTCATTTCAGGCAGAAATGCTTACCGTTTATCTGATCCGCGAATTCTCGTTCCGCCTTGTTGAACATTGCGCAGCCCAGAAGGCGCCTAGCACGGGCGCAGCTGCATTGGATGATCGTATTAAACAATATCTGGGGATTGGGAATTCAACGGGCCTTGGTATGGCGCCGTTTCTTGTGACCCATCCTTGCTTATTGCATAGCTGGATTGTGGCACGAGAATATGCTGTAGCCCGCATTCGGATGATCGAAGAGGCGCCAGATGAGATGCGTAGTCGTTTTGCTGCGCTGATGGCGCGGGCACATATCCATGTGACGCAATGGCAGGTCGCAGATGAAATCCAGCAGGCACGTATCGATGTTTTGCGAGAAGAGGTTGCTGCATTCCGCGCGGGCCTTGATGATGAAGCGCTGGCAGAGATGCTGCCTTTTGATGATGCATTTGGCCGGGTTCAGGCAGCATCCTGCGAGATGCAGGAACTGCTTGTTTCTGTCCTGATAGAGATATCTCCTGAGCGGGTGGATGGTCTGGAAAGCTGTATGTCGCATGATGTGACATCTGCCTTTGATCCAAAAATGACTCTAGAAGATGTTGGGGTGCTTCTTGATACCCATTATGGCTGGGCAGACTCTCTTGATTTAGCGCGTCGTGAAGCACATCAGAGTTTCTGGTATACGTCCGAAGAGAAGCTCGAGCCGCGGCTTGGTAATCGTTATGAAGAGGATGGCGCTGCATTAGAGATGCCCTTTGCTATTCCATTTTATATCAAAGAGTTGCGCGCAGCTTTATCTGAATATCCGGGTGAAATGTTGGCCGCAGAGCTGCTGCTTTCCCATCCTCATCTGCGATATATCGTGCGCCGCATTCAAACGATTGCTGAATTTCCTTATGGTGAAATACAGGATAATCTGGTTGATGCCGCTACCCGTCCTATTGATTTACTGCGCTGTAAATTATCCTTCTTTGGGGCCAGCAAGTTTGATCCGAAATCAGATAAATGGACCCGCATAACGCTCTATCAGGGGGCGCCTCATGCAGGCCAGCTTGCCACTGGTGATGCTGATGACTGGCTGTTTCCTCTGATCCCCGACTTGTCCTCCCCGGCATGACTGGCGGGATAGAAGACCGGTCTGAAAACCAGTTATCCCAGACAATTGTGAAAGCTGGTTATGCTGCAGGTATTGGCTATTCACAGGCAGAAGACATTGGCAAAGCAGCCGTTCTTTTATGTCGCCGAGGCTTGAATGGGGCTGAAGCTGCGCTTCACTCGCTTCATCTGGCAACAGGTACAGCGCCCTTTCAGCCTACATGCATCAATGAAACACTTTACATGACGCCAGCGGCAGGGCGTGCCGCAATAGAGGGTATTGCAGCGATTGACTGGCTAGTTGCACAGCCGCCTTCTGCCCAGTTATTAGTGCAAGCGTGCGACAGTATCATGATGCTTGCCGGTCTGATGCTTCTTGCTGGCAAAGAGTTCGATAAAGGCTTTTATATACGCGTCACTGACGCAGGAGATGCGATCCTGATTGTCCCTGACAAAGCGGTACCAGTTAAGGCCTTAGAGGGCGTATGCCTGCCGTTTACTGTGCACTGCGCTCCATTGGATGAGGTGAGCCATAATGATGAAGCAGAATTGCCAGCTTATGCAGGGCGATGTCAGGTAGGCGCTGATGACTGGCAGGCCCTTTCAGCGCTCGCTTTCAAAAATTATGTTCCGGCAACTGAGGCATCGCGGATGAACGGTGCTGGTGCTGGACTTGTTGATAATGACTAGATAAGTCGCCGAGCATGTGACAACACTTATAAACAGACGCGCCTAAACAGANNAGATGCACCTGAATAGATATGATGGCATAAAATGATAATCAAAAGGAGATGCTGCTATGACAACAGCCCCACTTCAAACTGAACTGATGAGCCTTGACGATATTTATGCGCTGGCAGAAAAAGTGCTAACATCAGCAGGGTGTGATGCAGATAATGCCGCTGCTATTGCAAGCACTGTTGCACGGGCTGAGCGGGACGGGTCTGCCTCGCACGGATTGTTCCGGATCCCGGGCTATGTTGGATCATTGCGCTCCGGCAAGGTCAGTGGCGGAGCATCGCCTGTTATTAGCTCAGAGATGTCCTGTATTATCGAAGTTGATGCCAAGATGGGCTACGCACCACTTGCTCTGGAACGCGGCTTGCCAGCCCTTGCCAAGGCAGCCTCAACCCATGGCGTTGCTGTTATGAAAGTGATTAATAGTTTTCATTTTGCCGCGCTCTGGCCGGAAACTGAATATCTAGCAGAGCAGGGGTTAGTCGGACTTGCCTGCACAGCTTATAAACCAGCTGTTGCGCCAGCAGGAGCAACCGAGCCGTTTTTTGGCACCAACCCTATTTCGTTTGCGTGGCCGCGTCCGGGTCATGCGCCCGTTGTATATGATATGGCAACCGCAACCCTTGCAAAAGGTGATGTTCAGATTGCCGCACGCGATGGCCATGATGTGCCGTTGGGAACAGGGCTTGGCCCAGATGGTCAGCCAACAACAGACCCGGCAGAAATTCTCAAAGGTGTAATGCTCCCCTTTGGCGGTTATAAAGGCTCGGCGATTGCGTTGATGGTCGAACTGCTTTGTTCTGGTCTAACGGGGGACCATTTCTCTTACGAGGCTGAAATTCATGATGTAGCAGATGGTGGGCCGGCAAAGGGCGGTGAATTCATTCTTGCGATGAGCCCCAAGCTGATTGCTGGTGAGGGCTGGGAAGCGCATTGTGAAGCATTTTTTGACAAGCTTGGTGCATTGGAAGGCGTTAGGCTTCCGGGTGCGCGTCGTCACAATAACAGAACAGATGACGGGCCACGTGCGCTAAATTCATCACTGCTTGAAAAGATTAGGGCGCTTTAATCCTGATAGGTGCCCTTGAGATAATCATTAAAGTGGAAAAAGTGGGGTTTAATTACCCGAAACATCATTTTTTTTGTTTTGAGTAGAGATTATTTCGAAAAAGATGTGTAGAGTGTTTGGCTGGTTCAATTGTATGTGATTACAGGTCAGATAGATGCAGCTTCGCCGATGGCAGCAGGAAATCATTGATGAGTTTCCAACAATATTAAAAGCCCATAGGCGTTTTATTATTAAAGCGCCGACTGGTGCTGGAAAGACTGTTCTTGCGAGCGAAATCATCAAACAATTCTATTCTGGTGAGAAAGTTATCGTTCTGTGTCACCGTCTTGTATTGCTTGAACAGTTAGAGCGGGCCCTTTCGCGCGAACATAGGGTCTGCAAGCTTGGGCTAAATCATTCAGAAGCAGCGTTTAAAGATTATGATGTGCTGTTATCAACCAGTACACGGGCGCGCGATATTCTGGATGAAGCTATTGAGCAGGCACAGCTTGTCATTATTGATGAAGCGCACCGGGTATCACCAAACGGGACAGGCTATAAGCGTATTCTTGAATGCTTTATGGAGCGGGGGCGTGATGATGCTCATCTGCTCGGGCTGACGGCCTCTCCTGAAAGACGGACAGCCGACCAGCGCGACCAGCTCAGCCTTGCTTTTGATGCTATTATTGATGGCGCTGATATGGAGAAGCTGTTTGATGAGGGTATTCTGGTTCGCCCACGATATCGCCCCCATTTCATTCATGATTTAGAGCTCGGCTCTATTGATATTAGTTCTGGTGATTTTCCGGTCGCCAAATTAGCGCCAGCCATTATTAAATCATCGATGATTAGTCATGCATGTATGATTTATCTTGAAGAGCGGCAGAAGGTATCACAGCAACCTATTTCTGCGTGGTTCTGTCCTGATGTAACAGTGGCTGAAACAACCGTTGAAGCGATCGAAGAGCTGGGCATTCCTGTCTGCCTTATTACAGCAACAACCCCGATCAAAGAACGGATGCAGATGCTAGCTGACCATGCAGATGGCAAGGTTGAGGCTGTTGTTTCTGTCGGCGTTCTGGCAGAGGGCTGGGATAACCCGAATTGTAATCTTATTGTGCATATGCGCCCGACCCTCTCCAAGGTTTTGTGGGGGCAGTCTGTTGGACGTGGGCTTCGGGCAGCAGAAGGCAAAGATAGCTGTGTTGTTATTGATGTCAGCTCAAACTGGTCAACTTTTGGTCCGGTTGAACATCTCCAATGGAGCTTATGGTCACATCGCGGCTCCTATTTGAGATATAAAAACAGATTCCAGTGGATTGCACAGCAGCCCGTTGATGAACAGAAAAGCTATTATCTTTGTGATAACAAGCTAGAAAGCGGTTTGCGCTGTTCTCATATTTATCTCAAAGATAAATTTACAGATACTGGCTGTCCTGTCTGTGGCTCATACAGTGCTATCGATATTCATAAAGAACAGCGGATGGAAGATTCGGTAAATGATATCGGATTGCACAGACTATTCTTTGAGCGGATTCCTGCAATCTTTGAAGAAATGAATAAAGATATCTGGCGCACGTTGGGGCGGACCGCATGGACAGGCGCTGAACGTGATGAGCAAATCTTCCTTGCCTTCTGCAAGATATTTGAAGTTGTTAGCGGTGAGCCATCTACATCAGACAGTGAATTCTGGCATCTTACCCTTCAAGGTGAAGCTGGTATCCGCCGGTTCCTTGTTGAAAATAGAATCCAGATCGTCAAAGCAGATGAATTTAATCATGCCATTCTAGTGGATGGCCTGATGCATGGGCGCCGTGTGCGTGCGCTCCAGGCCAATCATGGTATTCTTATTTGCGGCGAGCAGTTTGAAGATGCAACAGCAGAAGAGCTGGAGCGGAAATATCAACGGGCATTGCAGATTATTGAACGGCTTGCCGTCATGGGGTGCTCATCGCAGGATAATCTTCCCTATTTCAAAGCAAAAGATGTGATATAGGTAAAGCATCTCACTGATAATGGTAGCATAAGGGCACGCGCGAATGACGCCAAAACCTCTTCAGATATCACCCTCTGTTCTGGCAAGTGATTTTGCCCAGCTAGGCGCTGAAATTACGGCTATTACCACGGCAGGTGCGGACTGGATTCATCTGGATGTTATGGATGGCCAGTTTGTTCCTAACTTATCATTCGGTGCCCCTATTATCAAAGCTGTCCGAAATGCTAGTGAGCGCTATTTTGACGCCCATCTGATGATTGAGACACCTGACCAGCTGCTGGCTGATTTTGCAGATGCTGGCGCGAATGGCATTACAGTTCATCTAGAAGCCTGCCCGCACCTTGATAGGACCTTATCTCAAATCCGGTCGCTTGGATGTAAAGCCGGCGTTGCTGTTAATCCGCATACGCCTGTTGATGGGCTGGTCCATGTGTTGGATAGGCTTGATCTTATTCTGATTATGACAGTCAATCCGGGTTTTGGCGGACAGTCATTTATTCCGACAATGTGTCACAAGATTGCGCAAGCAGCTGAGATGATTGGCGAGCGTGATATTATCCTGCAGGTCGATGGTGGTATTACCGCTGCGACAGCCCCTGCCGTGATTGCTGCAGGCGCAACAAACCTTGTTGCAGGCTCAGCCGTCTTTGGTCATCAGGCGGGCTATGCAGCAGCAATATCAGAGTTGCGGGCGGCTGCTATCTAATTATCTATATCATCAGGCTGGGAGGCTGCTGGTGCTGTTTTCGGCGCATTTTCTGGCGCTGGTTTTTTCATCCCGATATGCTGCTCACCACGTTGTCTGGCAAGGTCAATCTGGCGGCTACGTTCAGCAAATCTAGCGCGCTGTGCATCAGACGTCTTATCATGACAATGCGGACAGCTTACCCCCGGCACATAGGCTTCATCTGCCATATCATTCGCATCAATAGGCATCTTGCAGGCATGGCAAAGGTCGTAAATACCTTTATTCAGACTGTGATCAACCGCAACGCGGCTATCAAACACAAAGCATTCACCCTCCCATAAGGACTGCTCCTTTGGGGTTTCTTCAAGATAGCGCAGAATGCCACCTTTCAGATGATACACATCATCAAAGCCCAATGATTTCATATAGGCGGTTGATTTCTCGCATCTGATACCGCCTGTACAATACATGGCAATCTTTTTCGGTTTTTCGGCATCGGGCATATCGGCAAGCTGGTTTGCCCATGCCGGAAATTCACGAAAGGTCTTTGTTTGGGGGTCTGTGGCATCAGAAAACTTACCAATCGCTGTCTCATAGCTGTTGCGGGTATCCACAACCAAGACATCGGGGTCGGTAATGAGCGCGTTCCAGTCTTTCGGATCAACATAGATACCAGCATGTTCTGCTGGCTGAATATCGGGCTGGCCCATAGTAACGATTTCACGCTTCAGACGGACTTTCATGCGATGAAATGGACGCTCTTGATAGGTTGAGTATTTGACATCCGTATCAGCAAATTCAGCGATGCCTGTTAGCCAGCCAATGAACCGTTCCATATCAGCGGGCGCTGCTGATACCGTTCCATTTATGCCCTCATCAGCAAGGAGAATTGTGCCCATCATCTGGCAGGATTCTGTGACAACGCGCAACCGCTGCTGCCAGTCTTCAAGCCCAGAAAGCCGCACGAATTTATACAAGGCTGCAACAACATAGTCATTTGTGTGCGGTATCTGTGCCATAGCCAATCCGGTCAGCATTGCTGTGTTACGATAGACGGTGGATGTACCGATACCGTGGCACAGGGTTTTACATGACCTTTATCTACGGCGCAAGGTGGCCGGCTCCCTAGCTAGGGTTTGTGTCAGCGGGCACCGCAAGAGCTTTGCCTATCGCAGCGCGGAGCTTTTTCGCATCAGGTCCTGTCGCAGAGGAAAACCAGTCAGCGATATGACCATCCCGGCCAATAAGATATTTATGAAAATTCCAGCGCGGCCGGCCTAGCATACCGACCTTATCGCCAGCCCATTGATAAAAAGGATGTGCGTTATCGCCGTTAATGAAGGTTTTTTCTGTCATGGGAAAATCGATGGAAAAATTAACAGAGCAGAATTCCTTGATAGCGCTATTGCTGGCAAGCTCCTGACCCCCAAAATCGCCAGTCGGGACGCCGATTATCACAAGGCCTTTATCACGATATTCTTCCCAGAGAGCCTGCAGGCCATCATATTGGGGGGTAAATCCGCATCTGGATGCAGTGTTTACAACCAGCAACACGCGCCCCTCAAACTGAGATAAGGGCAGGGCATCACCCTCAATCGTCTCGAAGCTGAATGAAAAGGCAGTCTGCGTGGTATCTGTTGTTGCATGGGCGCTCATCATCACTCCTGATATAAATAAAAAACAGAGGCTTGCCGCCCCGCGCCTGAAAAAGGCCGTTCCGAACCGTAATAGCTGTATCATCTAATAAGCCTTGGTAATGGTTGTTGCTGCGTGGCAAAAACGATGTGTCATCATGACTTGTCGAAATATGGATTGTAGTAGCCAGAAATCAAGCAGAAATTATCTTTTTGGTCCATACCAGACAGAGCGAAGCCAGTCTTCGACAAACCCGCCGCCAGCCATCTTGATGAAGTTGTTTCGCATGCGCGCTGAAAGACCATCAAGCCGCATAACACTGCCTGACTGGCGGGCTTTCTGCATAATGGCTGTCACATCATGGCTTCGGATACGTGCCATATCCCGCAGAGCTTGTTCTGGGGGCGCTTGTGTTAAACACTCAGACAGGCAGGCAATATCTTCAAAGACCTGTCCTGCTCCCTGCGCTAAATGGGGTGGCATCTGATGGGCGGCATCTCCGATAAGCGTCAGGCCGCCGCGCTGCCAGACAGGCAGGCTTTCACAGTCCGGCAAATCTGTTTCCTGCCAGACAATATTATTATCAGCAAAGCTTGATAAAACGGGATGACGGGAAAATGTCTGCTGTATCGCCTCAGACGCCCCAGATGATAACGCGCTTCGTTTCATACAATAAACAGCATTAACCAATGACTGTCCCTGATGGGTGAAGGGGTAGCAGACAAAATGACTGCCACTGCCAAGCCATAACTGACACACAGGATTACTGAAGGACTTTGCAAGCGTGCTTGCCGGAATTTCTGCCCGCATTGCAAGATAGTCACTCGCGGCTTGTTCTGGCTGATACCCGGTGATAGCCGAACGGCATAGCCCAGCCGGCCCATCTGCCCCAACAAGGAGCGGGGCTGATATGATGTCTCCTGTCTCAAGCAGCAGTCGATTCTGTGCAGAACCACGGCCCAAATCCAGAGCTTTTAGGTGGCTGTCCATCATTGTCACAGGCAGATTTTTTACAGCTGCCAACAAGCAGTCCAGAATATGTTGACGCGAAATACCAGCATAAGGAAGTGTGTCATCATGGCTTATTTCAGCAAGCGTTTCAGCACGTTCCAGTGACTTCAACTGAATGGCATTTACAGCCAAGGCGCCGGCATCAATATTCTGTCTCAGGCCAAGAGCCTCTAGGGCAGAAAAGCCGTTCGGGGCTAGCTGAAATCCCCCATAAAGCCGGGTTTCTGGTCCTATAATAAGAGATGAGTAACCAGCCTTTCCCAAAGCATAAGCAGCGCCAAGACCAGCGATATTCCTGCCAATGATAATAATATCCTGAGAAGCGGTGTGAGCCATAATGATAACCAGAAACCTTCAGCCAATATGATGGTATGATGTAACAGAAATCTGCCTGAACAGATGTGATGATGACTATCTACATCAATTTCTATCTGGTCAAATTTGAGTGCAACGTCTATGAAGTTTGCAGTGCGTGTTGTGATACGCACCAGATTTTTATTTCGATAAACAGAGCAAAAGCCAAAAGGGGTATAAAATGATTATCGACAAGTTAAGCATAGGCAAAAACCCACCAGAAGAAGTGAATGTTGTGATTGAGATTCCAGCAGGGTCTGCTCCGGTAAAATATGAGATAGACAAGGATTCAGGCGCGCTTCTGGTTGACCGCTTCTTGCATACACCAATGCATTACCCTGTGAATTATGGCTTCGTGCCACATACGCTATCTGATGATGGTGATCCGATTGATGCGTGCGTTCTAACACCAATGCCAATTGTGCATGGGTGTGTGATTGCAGCGCGTCCAATCGGCGTCTTGATGATGGAAGATGAAAGTGGTGTTGATGAGAAGCTTTTATGCGTTCCTGTTGATAAGCTTCATCCCTATTATAAGGATGTAAAGTCAGTTGATGATTTGCAGCCGATTATCCTTGAACAAATTGGTCATTTCTTTGAGCATTATAAAGATCTTGAAAAAACCAAATGGGTCAAAGTTCAAGGCTGGGAAGGACCAGCTAAGGCAGTGGAGATGATCACAGCTGCTATCGCCCGCGCAAAATAGCTAATTTAGCGACGCGCACATAACAAAAAAAGCGAGGGCATGATGACACGCCTAACAATAACCCGCCCCGATGACTGGCATCTTCATTTGCGTGATGGCGAGATGTTAAAAGCTGTGTTGCCGCATAGTGCATCATGGGCTGGACGGGCCATCATCATGCCTAATCTTGTGCCGCCTGTTGTGACTGGCAATGATGCATCTGCCTATCGCGCACGGATTGAACAGGCATTGCCTGATGGCTATGATTTTACCCCCCTTATGGTGCTGTATTTAACCCAGCAAAGCGACCCGGCTGATATCCGTGCTGCCCATGAAAAGGGTGTTATTCAGGCTGTAAAACTTTATCCAGCAGGCGCAACAACCAATTCAGCCAGCGGCGTGAAAGATATTGATGCTGTCATGCCGGTGCTTGAAATGATGGCGGAATGCGGCATCCCGTTATTGGTGCATGGCGAGGTCACCCATGATTCTGTTGATATTTTTGATCGCGAGGCCGTCTTTATTGATACTGTTCTCACCCCTTTGCGTGAGCGGCTCCCCTCGCTCCGGATTGTCATGGAGCATATTACAACAGAGCAGGCAGCAACTTATGTTGCCGCAGCCGATAGCAATCTTGCTGCAACGATCACCCCCCATCATCTGATAATTAACCGTAATGCTATTCTTGCAGGCGGGATTAAGCCGCATTATTACTGCCTGCCGGTAGCAAAGCGTGAAACTCATCGCCTTGCCTTGGTGAAGGCAGCTACGTCTGGCAATGAGAAATTCTTCCTTGGCACAGATAGCGCCCCGCATACTGACCCGCTAAAGCTTCAGGCATGCGGCTGTGCTGGCGTTTTTAATGCGCCAAACACACTTGCCTGTCTGGCTCAGGTCTTTGAGCAGGAAAACGCTCTTGATAAGCTGGAAGGCTTTGCATCCATGAACGGGCCGCGTTTTTATGGTCTTGGCGTTAATGAAACACACATTACGCTTATCCGGCATGACACGCCGCAGCCAGCGCCAGCTCCAATTGAAACAGTGGATGGGCAGGTTACTGTTTTTGATCCACTTATGGAAATTTACTGGACAATCGATAGTTAGCGCGGCATATGCTACCCTTAGTAAATCAAAATAATATTGATGATTGCCAAAGACAGGGCGCTATGCGGCGTCCGCCTTTATAATCCATTCATCAAAAGGTAGGTGAACCACAAGTCCGGCCCACGTCGTTTGTGCCGGCAGACCCCTTCAGTAACAACGGACATAAGAGTGTAGCCCGATGAAAACATTAATAGTGATACTTTTAATAATAGGTGGCGGTACCGCCTTTTTTCTGTCTTCGCAGGAACCAGCTCACGACGCTAAACTCACTATCTATAACTGGTCTGATTATATTGCTGAGGAAACGATATCTGCGTTTGAGGCAGAAACCGGTATCACTGTTACCTATGATGTTTATGACAGTAATGAAGTTCTTGAAGCAAAGATGAATGCAGGGTCATCTGGCTATGACATCGTTGTTCCGACATCTGATTTTCTTGCGCGTGGCCGCGAGGCTGGCGCCTATCAGGATATTAGGCCAGACCTTCTGAAAAACCTTGGAAATATGGATGCATCCCTGCAGGCGCAGGCGAATTCCATTATGGGAACAGATAAAGCTGGGCTTATCTATATGTGGGGCACGACTGGCATTGCCTATAATGAAAAGATGATTGCTGAGCGTCTTGGCGATGATGCACCAACAGATAGCTATGCGCTTATTTTTGACCCGGCAAATGCTGAAAAATTAGCAGATTGCGGTGTTGTTGTACTTGATGCGCCAACCGAAGTTCTGCCCGTGATGCTAAGCTTCATGGGACGGGAGCCAACATCTGAGGTAGCAAGCGATCTTGAAGCTGCCACAGCTGAGCTCACGAAAATGCGTCCCTATCTGCGCTACGTTCATTCAAGCCAGTCTATTACTGATATTGCGAACGGCGATATTTGTGCCGCCCTTATGTGGTCGGGTGATGCGCTGCAGGCAGCAGACCGGGCTGATGAAGCTGAAAATGGACATGTGATCAATTATGTTGTGCCAAAAGAAGGATCAAACCTCTGGTTTGATATGATGGCATTGCCAGCTGATTCGCAGAATGTTGAAAATGCACATATCTTCATGGATTACATGATGCGCCCTGAAGTAGCGGCAGCGAACACGAATTATATCTGGTATGCAAATGCAAATGCGGCAGCAACACCGTTGGTAGATTCGGAAATTCTGGAACATCCTGGCATCTATCCAAGTGAGGAAGCCCGCCAGAATATGTATGTTCTCCCCGCTTATAGTGCTGAGACTGACCGACTGGTAAATCGTCTATGGGCATCCTTCTTGACAGGAAATTAAGGTGAATAGGCTGAGAGAGTAGGTCAGATAATGCCGCCGCTCCTCAAGATTGAAAATATCTGTAAATCCTTTGGAGACCTGCCTGCTGTCAATGGTCTCTCATTGGAAGTGGATGCGGGCGAAATATTCTGTCTGCTTGGGCCATCTGGGTGCGGCAAGACAACAATGCTGCGTATGCTGGCGGGGTTTGAAACACCTGAAAGCGGCAGCATCATGATTGATGGTCGTGATATGACAGCGGTGCCCCCAGCCGAGCG
>DGJU01000052.1 GCA_002387605.1 Alphaproteobacteria bacterium UBA4588
AAACGGCAAGATGCTAGCAGATGGCAAGCCTGAAGAGCTGCAATCTGACCAGCGTGTAATTGATGCATATCTTGGAGGTCACTAATGGCTAAGGCACCCGCAAAAAAATCAGCGGCAACAAAGAAAAAAGCCGCTCCAAAAGCAGCTATTGCTGAAAAGAAACTTGTTGCAAAAAAGGCAGCTGCAAAAAAAGCTGCTGCTCCTAAAGTAGCGTCTAAGAAAAAAGCTACAAAGGCTAAGGTCGTAACCAAGAAAGCTGTTACTAAGAAAACGGCTGCAAAAAAGCCGGCAGCAAAAAAATCCAAGAAAGCTTCAGCCAAACAGATTAGTGGCTATGGGATGGGTTCAGTTGACGTTGTAATGTCAGTTGATCAGGTTGTAAAAGAAGCAGCAAGCATCGCTGGCGAGGCACCAAGCCTTGAAAAGCTAGGCAAGCTGGCAAAGAACGAGCCGTTTCTGTCGATAGACAATTTGAATGCTGGCTATGGCAAGATGGAAATTCTCCATAACTTCACATTACAAATTGGTCAGGGCCAGTCTTTATGCCTTATTGGTCCAAACGGTGCTGGCAAATCTACAGTCCTGCATTCTATCTTTGGCTTTACCAATATCTTCTCAGGCAAAATTTCTGTGAAGGGTAAGGATGTAACACACCTTACGCCATCACAGAAACTAGCAGAAGCTGGGATTGCCTATATTCTGCAGGATAAGTCAGTTTTCCCAGGCATGACTGTCGAAGAAAACTTGCTGATGGGTGGCTTTTTGAAAAATAAACCAGCAGAAGCAAAAATAGCTGCTGAAATGGTGTTTGATAAATATTCACGCCTTGCCGAACGCCGCGATAAGCCAGCTGGTGTTCTGTCCGGTGGTGAGCGCCGTTTGCTTGAAATTTCGCGGGCACTGGTTATGAACCCTGATGTTCTTCTGGTTGATGAACCATCAATCGGTCTTGAGCCACGCTTTATTGATATGGTCTTTGAAATTCTGGATGACCTACAGCGTCGTGATGGAAAGACGATTATCATGGTTGAGCAGAATGCCAAGAAGGGCCTTGAGTTTGCTGATATTGGCTATGTGCTGGTATCGGGAGAGACAGCTATGGCAGATATGGGCGATGACCTGCTGACTAACCCAGATGTAGGACGGTTGTTCCTCGGCGGTTAATCTTTTGCTTATACACATAAATTTTAACCCGGCATGCGGTTTCGTTATGCCGGGTTTTTTTATGGCCGACAGGCTAGGTTAAGATAATATAGACCAGCGCCCAGAGACCGCCGCCACCGATAGCAAGCCCGCCCGATGCCATCAGATTGCGCCCAAAGGCGAGCTGGGCAGGCCGCAGCCCGAATTGATCGGCAACGGTAATAACCGATAGTGACGCGATTGATGACATGGTCCCTGTTGACCAGCCAATCATGTGGCCTTGCATAATGAACATCGCGTCAAACACAGTCAGGTGCGGTGAAAATAGCGCCAGTAGCGGGGCTGATGAAATTACCGGATGAACACCAAAGATAGACCCGAACCAGACAAAAACTGGTAAGACCCATATCATCTGCCAGACAGGCAATGTGCCGCCAAACACCATTGTCGCTAGCTCAGGCAGGACTTGTGAGTTATGCGCTAACGCAGCGATAATCATTGAAACAGATATAATCAGAAGCTCATCGCCTGACTGTTTCTGAAGGGTAGCAAAATGACTCAGAATAGCGCGGCCAGTATTTGGCCGGCGCACCATCTGAATAAGACATAGGATAGGCATCGTCAGCACAACTGCATAAAGAGCTGTCAGACCTGTGATCGCAGAGACAAGTACAACACTGCCTATCGCCACAGCAAGCCTCAGCCCGACCGGACGCAATGGCTGCAAGGACTGAATGAAGGCAAAACGAGCCGTGGCCGGCGCAGCACAGGCAGCCGTAATCACGTAAAATAAAATAGCTGTTACAACCCCGAACCCGATGGCGCCAATGGCAAAACCGCTAGGAAGATAGGCGCCCGCAACAGCAAATCCAATAAAGAAGGGAGACCAGACAACCGATGAATTCATACCCCTCAGCGCTGCTTCGGCCGCAACACGGCGGCGGCGCTCATCTGCATCATCGGGCAAGCTGGCCGCCACCAGTGCAAAACTGCCTGTATTCATCACTCCCCCAAGCATGTGACTGGCAAGCTGAAGTCCAGAGGCTGAATGTTCAGGCGATAACGCGCCAAGCGCTTTTTGCGTGCGCCAGACAGACGGCATTGTCATGGCTGTTGCACGCACCAGCGCCAAGGTCGGCATTAGACAGGCGAAAATCAGAACAAACGCGCCAGCCTCTCTTAACTCACCAAGAGAGGGAATATCTGGAAGCAGTAAAAAGCCAAGGCCGAACAAAATAATTGTGACAATGAGCGTCTGTGCTCTCAGACCGAGCATTGCCACCATAAGCAGACTGGCAAAAGAAATGAGGGCTGCATCCTGTAGCACCCTTAAGACAGGTATCGCTAGCTGGTTTGCTAACAAAACAACAGGCAATGCAAGCGCCCAACTAGCCACTGAAAAAAACAATTTTATGTTATGAATCATGTAAATGAGGTGCCTATAGGAACAAATCTGGGCGCAAGAAATACCATCTCCCTTAAATTCTATACACGAGCCGTCACATTTCCTGTATTTAATTCTCTATGTTTCCAGCAGTTCTCTCATTTAGCACCCGCAAACCAGTGTTTTTACTTGTGATAGTGTGCATCGCTGAAGTCTTTAGCTTACTGAGTTTTGCTGCCTGGCCTATCTATCTTGTGACGCTCCAGACTGAATGGCTATTAACGAATTATCAGGTCGGCTGGATTAGCGGTGCATATTTCATGGGTTATGTGTGTGCAACACCCTTCCTTGTTGGCATCACAGATAGAATGGATGCGCGCCACATCTATCTTTTTTCAGCCTTCCTTGGCGGAGTTGGCTGTTTATGCTTTGCCGTGTTTGCAACTGACTTCTGGACAGCCTGCCTTTCATGGGCGCTTGTTGGGGCTGGCTTGGCAGGAACTTACATGCCCGGCCTGCAAATTCTAAATGCCCGGCTTGATGATGATACAAGATTGCGCCTACTCCCCTATTACACATCAAGCTTTGGTATCGGATCGGGCATGTCCTTTCTTGTAATGGGCTGGCTGTATAGTTTCACAGATGCTCGGACAGCGTTTATCATAAGTGCGGTTGCTAGTTTTATCGCGCTTTTTGGTGTTGGGCTATGTGTTGCCCCGAAGGCTGTTGAACAAGAAGCAGGCACACCCATCAGGCACCCGCTGGATTTCAGACCAGCTTTGCGCAATCAACGCGCACTATTTTATATTTTTTCCTATGGTGCACATAGCTATGAGCTCTTTGCGTTTCGCTCATGGCTCTTTGCCTTTCTGCTGTTTGTAGGCGGCTATCACACGACCGGTCTCTCCTCGATGTCTATTTCAACCATCGTCTCTGTAATGGCGTTTATGGGCATGATATCTTCGGTTCTGGGCGCAAAATTTTGCATGCGCTTTGGACGAGCCCGGATGATCCGCCTCTACGGCCTTTTGACTGTTTGTGTGTCAGCAGCCTTTGGTCTGGCAGGCTATATTGATTTCTGGTTATTGGTCATTGCTGCAGGCTTATTTAACATCACTATCATGCTGGATAGTGCGTCGCTGACAGCCGGTACAGTTGAAAGTGCCTCGCCTCACGACAGGGGAGCTCTTCTGGCTGTTCATTCTATGATCGGATTTGGGGGCGGCGCACTTGGCGGGCCAGTAGCCGGCTGGCTTCTGGATCAGAATGGCGGCGAGCAGTCGCTCACCGCCTGGGCTATTGCAATGGGGCTAATGGGTGTTGGGTCCTTCATTGTAAGCGTCCTGATGCACCGTCTGATGCGCTCGCGCGCCTAGGTGATGGCCGGCAGACTACAGCCCTTCGACAATCACGAAGAGACGGTCTGCACCATCATCAAGAGCATCAAGAGCACGTTTATATTCAGGGCTGTCATAAGCCTGTTGCGCAGTCTCTAAAGAGGGCCATTCAACAACAACATTACGCACATATTCTGCGCCTTCTTTGGTATCGTAACTGCCGCCTCTGGCAAGATATTTACCGCCAAGAGCTTCGACCGCTGCTGCCGCTAATGGGGCATAAGCCTGTATCTTCTCAGCATTCAGCACATTCACACGAACAATCCAATAAGCCGCCATCTTTTAAGCCTCCTAGTATAAGCATCACATCGGTGATAATAAAAAATATTTCTATCAGAGATGCTCACTTTAAAGAAGGCCGTGAAAAGATACAACTCACTCTAGCACACCACCCTCGCGCCCCAATCTGGCTCACAAGTATCTTATCTAACGACAAGACATCAAAAGGCTTCTATAGCTCACCCGTTCCAATCTCTTCTTTTCGGCGCGCAACAAATGCCTCTAGCGCTTCGATACGGGCAATATCAAGCGCCGGCGGCTCAAAGTCTGCCAATACAGATTGCCAAATAGGGGTTGCCCGTTCCGTAGCGCTTTGTGCCCCATTTGCCTGCCATGCCTCGAAATTTGACCAGTCCGATAAGAGGGGTGTGTAAAAGGCATCACGGAAACGCTCTAATGTATGACTTGCGCCAAAGAAATGTCCTCCCGGAGCCACTTCATCATGAGCTGATAGGGCAAGCTCGTCATCTGATACGATAACAGGCGCAAGAATCGCACTCATTGCCTGTAGCATTTCTACATCAACCACTAGTTTTTCATAGCACGCAACAAGTCCGCCTTCCTGCCAGCCAGCAGCATGATAAATCAAATTTCCATGCCCCTGAACAGCCCCCCACAACGCCATCTGTGTTTCCCATATAGCCTGAGCATCAACCAGATTAGAGGCTGAGCAGGCACTGGTGCGATATGGCAGGCCATAATGACGCGCAAGCTGGCCACCGGCGATGTTCGCGCGGACATTTTCCGGCGTCCCAAAAGCAGGCGCGCCTGATTTCATATCAACATTGCTGGTAAACCCGCCATAAACAACAGGAGCCCCTTTGCGTACAATCTGGGTAAGGCAAATGCCAAGAAGCGCTTCGGCATTCTGCTGGGCAAGCGCGCCGGCGAAACTCACCGGTGTCATCGCACCCATCAACGTGAAGGGCGTTACAACCACAGCCTGTCCAAGCGAGGCAAGCATAATCAGCGCATCTGACATCTCGCTATCTAATTTACGCGGGCTATTAATATTGATGTTTGTGATACAGCTTGGGCTTTCTGCCAGCTCATCCATCGTTAAGCCGCGCGCAAGGGCTATCATCTCAGCTGTATCACGCACCCGCTTCTCGCCAATGGACATGCACAAAAACACTTTGTCAGCACAGGTCAGATTAACAAGAGTTGTATCAAGATGGCGGGTATTTACCGCCAGATCATTAGGCGCAAGCGTCTGATTGCCAAAAAAATGTATGGCATTAAATGACTGCCCTAATTTTATAAAGTTCTGATAATCAGCAAAATTCCCCGACCGGCGCCCCTTTATTGCGCAGTGAACATTTGGAGCGCCCGACACCATCCCAAAATGGAGGTGATTGCCGCCAATCATCAGCGCCCGATCAGGGTTTGTTGGCGTAAGCATGAATGTTTCAGGAGCAGAAGCGAGCAAGGCAGCTACCAGCGCTTCATCCATTCGGACAGTTTCTGACGCGTCATCCACCTCTGCGCCAGCCTTGCGATAGAGCGCGCGCGCACGCGGGCTCATGACTTCAACACCATGCTGGCTAAGAATTGTCATAGATGCTTTATGGATCTGCTCTATCTGCTCTTCTGCTAACAAAGGGGTTGGCGGAAACGGCGATATGGGCGGGCGGAAAGCCGGTTGCGAAAGGCCGGCGGGTGACCGCAGAACAGCAGAACCAGACGCTGAAACGGCCCGTTTTTGAGATGAATTTCGTCTAACCATAAGAATGACACTGCGCTATTGGCGCGGCTCAATTAGTCTTAAAATGCCAAATAATGTTCTATTTACGACTTTTGGAGACAGCTTTCCCTATTATGAGAGCGCGGCAAGGGCATCAGCATAACGTCTGGCTAATTCATCATCTGGATATATAGGGCATGATAACCGGATGCTTTCTGTCTCTGGCGTTTGAAGCGCTACAAAAATATCATCGGCTGTTACCATGCTGAAACTATCGGGGAGTTTGCGCTCAAGCCCGATACGTGCAAAAAACTGGCTGAGATAGTCAGGCAATGCAGCAGCAGACTCTGCCCCAAACGCCTGTGCCGCAGCCTCCCCGGCAGATGGGTTGGCTGCAAGCAGATGCGGCAGGCAAATCTCAAAACTCAGCGCTGTTGCCAATCCATGGTGAACAGGCTTGATACCCGCTATGGCATGGCTCATCCAATGCGCAAGCGAAGCAGAGCACATATCAAGGGAGCGTCCTGCATAATAACTCGCCAGCAACATATCCTGCCGTGCCTCACGGTCATCACTATTATCAGCACATCGTGGCAGGGCTGTTGCCGCCAGCCGAAGGGCATGATGTGCATAAAATTGTGCGCCTGCGTGGGTGAATTTATTTACCGCAGATTCAAACGCATGAATAATCGCGTCCATGCCTGTCCAGATTGTCAGATCATGGGGGAGCGATACTAAAAGTTCAGCATCCAGAAACACCATGTCAGGTTTTGTTTCCGGACCCCAGACCCAGCCTTTCTGACCATTTTCAAGTGCCAGAATATTGGTTGATGAGGCTTCAGAACCTGTTCCAGCAGTTGTCGGCACCATGGCACGCGGCACGGTATGAGCGGGAAGTGGATTTTTAATCATTTCATAATGCGCAACCGGCTTGTCAGCACCAAGGCAAATGCCAATAATTTTTGCACTATCCAGAACAGACCCGCCGCCAATCCCGATAACAGCATCACATGAAACAGACCGCGCTGTTATCAGCATATCTTCGAGGTATGCCATTTTAGGCTCACCTTGCGGCGCTTCGATAACATGCAGTTCTGCGTCTGCTTGAAGCTGGCCGATAATAGTCTTGCCAGCATCATGGCGCGCAAAAAAACTATCCATTATCAGCAACGGGCGGGATGAGCCAACAGACTTTAGCCAGTCAGGCAGGCGGGCAAGACAGCCCACACCGACATCAACCTGCTGCGCTGCTGAAATCATATAAGAGGGCGGTATCACAATTGTCATGACGCATATCCCGGGTTTTCGGCATCTAACACTGCCATCATGGCATCAAGATGCTGCTGCTGGAAGTCTGATGTCCTGTCATAATCTTCCCATTGCTGCGCTGTCTTTTCAGCAACGTCATCAGCCAAAAGAGAGAGCGGTCTGCCAGCTGACAAAGCCGTGATATAATTTTTACAAGCCCGTTCAAGATGAAAGGCTAAATCCCAGGCAAGCGCTGGTGTTTCTGCTGCAATGAGAATGCCGTGATTGCCCATCATTAAACAGCGATGATTGCCCAATTGGCGTGCAAGGCGATGACCTTCATCGCCTATCCCCATGCCATCAAAGCCAATATCCCATGAAAGCCGATTGAAAAACCGTGCACTGGTCTGGTCGATAGGCGGCAAATCTGGCGCTGCAAGGCTCAATAGCGCTGTTGCATAATGAGGATGAAGATGAATAAGGCAGCGCGATGCAGGATGAGCTTTATGCAATGCGCCATGAATGGATAGAGCGGTGATATCAATATGCGGCGAAGATGGGTCAGGCGGCGAATGATTATCAATCAGCAGAAGGTCACTTGATTTCATCTGGCTAAAATGGACCCCGTAAGGGTTCATCAAGAATGTCTGGCCATCATCACTCAATGCATAGCTGAAATGATTAGAGATACCCTCATGCAGCCCTTCGCGGGCAACAATGCGAAACAGAGCCGCCATCTGGCGACGGGCTATCTCTTGGGATAATGGGAGCGTTTGATCCATTTTTTCATCACCAAACAAACTGTTCTGCTGAGCTCTAGGTTTGACTTGTTTCATAAACAGGTGCAAGAAAAATAAGCGCCCCAGATAGTAAGTCATTTTTGATAAGGATAAAGGCAGATGTCAGGCCTGATGGATATTTTTGCTCACTTGGAACAAGAGGGCGTACAGCTTTCCTCCATCATCAACGGTGCTGCTGTCAAAAGCCCGCTTCCTGCGATGCCGAAAATCAATCCGGCAACAGGCACTGTCATTGCGTCTATTGAGCCTGCAAGCCCTGAAATGCTGGATGATGCTGTTCGATATGCCGCTGCTGCCCAGAAGGACTGGGCGGCGCGCGCAGCCCATGAACGTGCCGAAATTTTGAGCCATGTTGCCCGCCTGATAACAGAGCATGTTGATGTATTATCCCGGCTTGAAGTCCTTGATGTTGGTAAACTTTATAGTGAAGCTGTGAGCGCTGATGTGCCGTCCGGCGCAGAAAGTTTTGCTTTTTTTGCTGCCGCCTGTGCAACAGCTCATGGCACATCCCATCGCTGGCCAGATGCAATTGCCTATACTGAACGTGTGCCGCTTGGTGTCTGCGCCGGTATCGGGGCATGGAATTATCCAATACAGGTTGCGTCATGGAAAGCAGCACCAGCTCTTGCTGCCGGCAATGCCTTTATTCTAAAGCCGTCCGAAGAAACACCTCTGACAGCAAATGCGCTGGCAGCTATTTGCCGCGAAGCAGGCATGCCAGATGGGTTATTTCAGGTTTTGCATGGCGATCATGTCATTGGGCAGGCGATATGCGCGCATCGGGGTATTGCCAAAGTCTCTCTGACGGGCGGGGTAGATACAGGCAAGCTGATAGTGGCGCAATCTGCTGCAAGCCTGAAAAAGGTCACTCTTGAGCTGGGCGGAAAAGCGCCACTTCTGGTGTTTGCAGATGCTGATTTTGATCTTGCCGTACAGCTTGCCCTTGATGCAAATTTTTATACCGCTGGCGAAGTCTGCTCCAATGCAACGCGCGTTTTTGTAGAAGACAGCATTGCCGATAAATTTATTCAGGCGGTCAGCGCACGCGCCGCTGAAATGCACGTTGGCGATCCAATGAGCCCTGATATGCAAATGGGGGCAATTGTTTCTGAAGAACATTTAATCAAGGTGCTGGGCGATGTTGCGGTAGCACAACAACAAGGCGCTATTATCGCGGCAGGTGGCACCCGCCTTCACCCCGCCGGCGTTGAAGGCGGCTATTATATGGCGCCAACCGTCCTGACAGGCTGCACTGATGAGATGGCATGTGTCACAGATGAAATTTTTGGCCCTGTAATGTCTATCCTCAGATTCACAGATGAAGATGATGCTGTCCGGCGGGCGAATAATACTCATTACGGTCTTGGCGCTGGCATTGTCACCAGTGATTTGACCCGTGCCCACCGTGTTGCCGGTCACTTAGAAGCCGGTAATATCTGGGTGAATAGCTACAATCTTATTCCGCCAGGCCTGCCATTTGGCGGCTCGAAGCAATCAGGTATGGGGCGTGAAGGCTCGCTTTATGCGCTTGAATCCTATACCGAAGTAAAAGCAACCTATATACAGCTATAATCAGCGAGGCGATAACACCGTCCTTGCTGGCCTATTTTTATTATGAGCCCGTTTATGTCCTCTTCTTCATCCAAGCTTCGCTTGTACCAGCTAATGGCAGGAGCAGAACATGGCGGGG
The DNA here is from genome assembly GCA_002387605.1 of Alphaproteobacteria bacterium UBA4588. Classification (GTDB taxonomy): domain Bacteria; phylum Pseudomonadota; class Alphaproteobacteria; order Puniceispirillales; family Puniceispirillaceae; genus UBA4588. The sequence goes on from DGJU01000052.1 coordinate 9,626, forward strand.
CTGAGTTATTTTTCGAACGTCTTGCTGATAGGTTTCATCACGCAGAGATGAGCCAAGCACTTTCTATCAAGCCCTATAAGGCGCGGATAGACCGGCTTTCAGCGGCTGGCATTACGCCTCATACATGCCATTTCCGCCCGCTCCTTAAGCCCCTTGATAGCTATCAGCTTGCCCGCCAGATAAAAGCGTTTGAGCCGTCTGTTGTCATGAGCTGGATGAACCGGGCAACAGACTTCACACCTGCGGGGAGCTGGACACATGTTGCCCGCTTGGGCGGTTATTATAATCTAAAATATTACCGCGAATGTGACTGGTTGGTTGGCAATACGCGCGGCATCGCTGACTGGCTTATCCAGCAAGGCTGGCCGGCAGACCGCGTTCATCATCAGGTCAATTTCGTGCCCGCCCCCCAGCGCCCCGCTCTGCTGCGCGCTAATTTTAACACGCCTGAAAAAGAGCCGCTTATTGTGGCACTCGGCAGGCTGCATCAGAATAAAGGGTTCGACACCTTACTCCTCGCACTCGCCCGTACCAAAGACGGTATCTTGTGGCTTGCTGGTGAGGGGCCGGAGCGAAACCGTCTTGAAGCGCTAACAGATGAGCTTGGCCTGCGCGACCGGGTCCGTTTTCTTGGCTGGCAGACAGCGCCGGAATGTGTGATAGCCGCAGCAGACCTGTTTGTATGTCCTTCACGGCATGAGCCCTTTGGCAATGTGATTGCCGAAGCCTTTGCAGCCGGAAAGCCAGTGATTGCGACCCGCTCGGATGGGGCTGTTGAACATATCAAAGATGGCAGTGACGGCGTGCTTGTACCACTGGATGATGCAGCGGCACTAGCAGATGAAATCGGCAATCTGATCGCCAGCAAACAGACCGCCCAAAAGCTCGGCAAGGCTGCCTATCAAAGTTGGAATAGGTTGTTTAATCCAGAAAAAGTAACGTCTGATTGGATGTCATTCTTGAGCGGGGTTGCACGCTAATGTGTGGGATTGGTGGCTATTTCCTCACGCCCAAGGGACAGGCTCCTGCAGGTTTTCTTGAAGAGATACGGCGCGGTCTGCATCATCGCGGTCCTGATGGTAGTGCGGTGCATGAAATAGGGCGCGCTGGATTTGTTCATACCCGTCTTTCTATTATTGATATTGAAGGCGGCGCACAGCCTTTCATCCACCGCCTGCCATCCACCCAATCCGGTAGCGCAGACGCCATGTTGGTCGCCAATGGCGAGATTTATAATTATGAGGCACTACGCGCTCAGACAATATTTGAGTATGCGACGCGGTCAGATTGTGAAGTGGCATTACCGCTATGGTTACAGGGCGGCGCCGATTTTGCCCGCTCTTTGCGCGGCATGTACGCTCTTGCTCTTTATAATGGCGCAGAAGAAAGGGGGTGTCTTGTTCGAGATGCCTTTGGGATCAAGCCGCTTTATTATCTGGAAACGGGCGAAGGGCTGTTTTTTGCGTCTGAACCAGCCGCGCTTGCCACTGCCTGCACGGCTCGCACTGCGCCAAACCTGATATCAGCTGCCATGGTACTTGACCGGCAATATGACGCCCACCGTGCCGCAGAACAAACAGGGATATGGGGACAAATTAAAAAACTTCAGCCGGGCGAAATAATAACGATTGAACATGGCCGCATAATAGCGCGCTGTTATGACAGACCGCTTGACGCGCCGACCGGGCAGCATGCCGCAACACCAGAAACGCTTGACCAGCTGCTTGAAGACAGCGTGTATCACCATCAGCTTTCTGATGTTCCTTTTGGTATGTTTCTATCTGGCGGTGTTGATAGTAGCGCCTTGCTTGCCATGATGGCACGCCTAAACGATACAGCCGTCACCGCCTATAGCTTGCGCTTTGATAGCCATACGGTTGCTGATGAAACTGAAAAAGCGCGTCTTATTGCCCGCAAGACTGGCGCTGAATTTATCGAAATTACCTATGATAGAGAGATGTTCTGGCAACAGGCTGGTCTGGCAGCTCTCGCATGTGATGAGCCGGCAGCTGATTATGCTATCCTGCCTACCCTGTGCCTTGCGGAACGCGCATCACGCGATGTCAAAGTCGTTTTATCTGGCGAAGGCGGGGATGAATTTTTTGCCGGTTATGGGCGCTATCGCGCAGGCCGCAGGCTGCTTGGGGCAAAACCTCTGATGCGGGCCGGCCCAGCGCTTAAGGCAGGCATTCTGCACCAGGATATTGCAGCCGGCCTGCAGGAACGCCAGCACGCCCTCAGCATAGCCTTCCCCCCGCCCTCCTTTGCCGATAAGCTGCTACGTCCCTCATCGGCCCTGCGGCACTTGCAACGAGTCGATAGCCAGACATGGCTGCCAGATAATCTTCTGGTAAAGCTTGATAGATGCCTGATGCGCTACGGTGTGGAAGGGCGCACCCCCTTTATTGACAAGGTAATGTCACCTTACGGCTATCACCTCCGCGCATCAGCAAAGATACGTGGGCGGCAGGGCAAATATCTGCTCAAGCAGTGGCTAGAAACACAACTGCCAGAAGCAGAACCATTTCAGCGCAAACGTGGCTTTAGCGTACCGGTTGGTGACTGGATAGCCGAAAAGTCGGATATCATCGCCCCGCTTCTTGCCCGCCAGCCGCTGATTGAATCGCTCGTATCTGCTTCAGATATTCATCAGGTTCTTGCCAGCGCAGGCAGCAATACTGCTATGCTCTCATGGCGGCTTTTATTTATGGGGCTGTGGCATCAAATCCATTATTGTGGTGTATCAGCCGACCAGCCAATAGACGCTATTTTAGCCGCCCAATAGCATACCATCTCTAAACACAGGATAGACTACGTGTTATCATGATAAATTCTTCGCCTATTCATCATATATTATTTCCTGAAAACTGGCCTGCCTACACCCTTCTGGATAGTGGCCATGGTCGCAAGCTAGAGGCATTTGGGCCATACCGTTTTATTCGCCCAGAAGCACAAGCATTGTGGGCGCCGTTTCTTGACGACTCTGAATGGTCACATGTTGATGGTATTTTTGCCTCAGACCGGAGTGATGATAATGATGAGGCAAGTGATGGACGGGGCCGCTGGCAGCTTTCACCAGCACTGCCAGAAAGCTGGGAGATGAGCTATGAGGATTTGCGGTTTGTCGCCCAGCCAACACCCTTTCGTCATCTTGGCTTTTTTCCCGAACAATCGCCACACTGGCTCTGGACAGCAGATCAGATTAAGGCATTTCGAAGCCGGCATCAGCGCGCGCCGCGTCTGCTGAACCTATTTGCTTATTCCGGCCTTGCCAGCCTGCATGCCGCTCAGGCAGGGGCTGAAGTCACCCATCTTGATGCCAGCAAAAAAGCGGTTGCACAGGCGTTTGAAAATCGAGACCTATCAGCGTTAAGCGATGCCCCTATTCGGTTTATCACCGATGATGCCAGCCGATTTGTCGAACGCGAAATCCGAAGAGGTCGTCATTATGATGGCATCATGCTGGACCCACCCAAATATGGCCGCGGCCCCAAGGGCGAGGTATGGCGGCTTGAAGAACATTTACCAGACCTTCTGGCAGGCTGCCGTGCGTTACTTTCGGACACGCCCCTGCTGTTCATTGCAACGATTTATGCTATTCGCACCTCAACGTCTGCTGTGCAGTCTGCTGTTGGCGATGCGTTGGCTGGTATGGGCGGTATATTGCAGGCAGGCGAGCTTGCTATTCGTGAAGAGCGGGAGGCAGGCCGCGCTATTGGTCAGGCACTTTATGTCCGCTGGTCAGGGCATGAAACTAGCTAGAAGATGTCGCCTATTCAGGGCAGTCTCGATACATCTCATACAAACAAATACCGGTAGCCACAGCAAGATTGAGACTATCTGACTGACCGCGCATCGGCAGGCGAATAACATCCGTGGCAACATCGATAAGCTCGTCTGTTAATCCTGATTGCTCATTTCCCATCAGCAGAATAGAGGGGCGCTGCCATGCCGCCATCCGGTAATCTTTAGACGCCGGCAGTGCGGTACCAATAATCTGTGCTGGCCAGTGTGAGGCAAAGCTTGTAAAGGCCGCTGTTGTCACTTTGACAATTTTTACATTGAAGACAGCCCCCATTGATGCCCGCACAGCTTCGAGCGAGAAAGGGTCTGTACAATCATCAATTAATATAACGCCTACCGCGCCAACAGCATCAGCTGTTCGCATGATGGTGCCCAGATTTCCAGGATCGCGCACGCGGTCAAGGGCTATCCAGCAGGCATCCTGTTGTGGTGTGACCTCGGCAATATCTGACCATTTTTGATCGAAAGCGCCAATGACCATTTGTGGGTTATCTTTGCGGCTAATCCGCTCAAGCAGGGCAGGCTTTACGCACAGCACACGTCCGCCCTGTTTCTTACATGCCGCAATCAGCGGGGCAATCAGACTATCCTGTTCATGGCCTTCGGCGAAAACAAGCCGTTGTGGGGCAAAGTCTTGTGCAAGGGCCTCAGTACAGATCCGCAGACCTTCGGCCAGAAACCATCCTGTCTGTTTTCGGAATTTGCGTTCATGCAAAGAGCGCAGCAGTTTAACATCTGCATTTGCTGCAGATGTTATAACCTGACGCTCGGTAATGGTGTGACCAGCCTTATTCATCATAGTCGGCACGCTAGCAGAGTTCTGCGCCCTATGCCAGCATGCCGCATCGTCACGCTTGTTAGAAGAGGCCCTGAATTTGGCCCATCTCATCAAGCCCAATTGTTTCAGCCGCTGGCACCCTTGGTAGGCCCGGCATCGTCATGATATCGCCGCAGATAACTACGATAAACCCAGCACCAGCCGATAATCTGACTTCTCTTACCGGCACGATATGGCCTGTTGGCGCGCCCCGCAAATTAGGGTCTGTTGAGAATGAATATTGTGTCTTTGCCATACAGACTGGCAGATGACCAAAGCCAGCAGCTTCCCATTCACGCAACTGGTCACGTATCCGCTTATCTGCTGCCACATCATCTGCACGATAGATGCGTGTTGCCACTGTCTTAATTTTATCAAATAAGGGCATATCATCGCTATAAAGTGGCGCAAATTGTGCTGTATCACCCTCACAGATTTCTTTCACACGGGTTGCAAGTTCTATGGTGCCCTCAGACCCTTTTGCCCAGTGCTCACATCTTATTGCTTCTGCGCCAACCTCAGCTACTGCTGCCGTGATTGCATCAACTTCTGCATCTGTGTCTGTCACAAAATGATTGATAGCAACAATCACAGGAACGCCGAACTGTTTGATATTTTCAATGTGACGAAGCAGGTTTACAGACCCTTTTTCGAGGGCGGGAAGATTTTCACTTCCCAGCTCATCCTTGGCTAAGCCACCATTCATTTTGAGCGCCCGCACTGTTGCAACAAGAACAACGCAATGCGGCGTTAATCCTGCTTTACGGCATTTAATATCAAAGAATTTTTCAGCGCCGAGATCCGCTCCAAAGCCAGCTTCTGTAACAACATAATCTGCCATTTTAAGGGCAGCGCGCGTTGCAATGACAGAATTACAGCCATGTGCGATATTCGCAAATGGACCGCCATGAATAAGGGCAGGATTATTTTCCAGCGTCTGAACCAGATTAGGCTGCATCGCTTCTTTTAAGAGCACCGTCATCGCACCATCGGCCTTGATGTCACTGCAGGTAACAGCTGTTTTATCACGGCGATAGCCAACGATAATCTTACCAAGACGGTCTTTTAGGTCTGTAAGGTTGAGTGCCAGACACAAGATAGCCATAATTTCACTGGCAACCGTAATATCAAAGCCGGTTTCGCGCGGAAATCCGTTTGCCACACCACCAAGATTAACAACATTCTGGCGAAGCGCTCTATCATTCATATCAAGCACACGCCGCCAGACAATCCGGCGGATGTCGATCTGTTCTTCATTGCCCCAATAAATATGGTTGTCCAGCATTGCTGATAACAGATTATGGGCTGAGGTGATGGCATGAAAATCGCCTGTGAAATGCAGATTAATATCCTCCATCGGAATAACCTGAGCATAACCGCCGCCTGCCGCCCCGCCTTTCATTCCAAAGCATGGGCCAAGCGATGGTTCACGAAGACAGATAACCGCCTTCTCACCAATCGCGTTCAAACCATCACCAAGCCCAACTGTTGTTGTGGTCTTGCCTTCGCCAGCTGGTGTCGGGTTAATCGCGGTAACAAGAACCAGCTTTGCGTCTGGCTTGCCTTCCTGTTCGGCAATCCAGTCAAGATCAATCTTGGCCTTATCATGGCCATATGGTTTCAGGGCAGATGCCGGAATGGAGAGCGCATCGCCAATTTCCGAAATTGGTTTTGGACGTGCGGCCCGTGCGATATCGATGTCTGACATTAAGCTGATCCCCTGATAAGTGTTTCGCCCGCGCCTTACTGCTTTGGTAGTGTAAGTTCGGGCATATTCTAGATTTAATGACTGCGAGAAGGACGGTAAAAAATAACTGCCTTTTTACAGCATGATACAACCACCAAGCCCGTAATCACAGCCTCATCATTTCCACAGGGCGACACGCATTGATAAAAAACCGTCTATTTTTGGATTTTTTTTCTTTTAGCGCTCGAAGTTTTGCGCCATGGTTCAAAATAGTCTTCTAGGTGTGAGCAGAATCATAATGCAGTCTATGATGAAAGACGAGAAAATCCGCAACATGCTCCATGCAAGTAAAAGTGCAGGAGCGTTGAAAGTTGGCTTTCTTTTAGTCCCCAATTTTTCGATGGTAGCCTTTTCCTGCGCTATTGAACCGCTTCGGTCAGCAAACCGAATGTCAGGATGCGAGCTTTTCTCATGGGTGATTGCCGGCTCCACAGGTGAGACGGTCATCGCGTCCAATGGGGTTGTTGTGAGTACTGACGGCGGGCCAGAGCTTCTGCAGGATTGCCGGCTTGTCTTTGCCTGTGCTGGACTCGATGTGAAGACACAATCAACCAAGGAAACCTTAAATGTTATCCGGCGCCTTGACAGAAATGGTGCGATTGTTGGTGCTATATGCACCGGCACTTATCTGATGGCAGCAGCAGGATTGCTGGATGAGCGAAGATGTACCATCCATTGGGAGAATATTGACGGACTCGCCGAAGAATTTCCGCATCTCGATATCACCAATGAGCTGTTTGAAATTGATGATTCGCGAATCACCTGCTCTGGCGGAACAGCGTCTCTTGATATGGTTCTGTATCTGATTTCTCAGGTTCACGGGCAAACCCTTGCCGCTCAGGTGTCAGACCAGTTTATTCATGACAGAATTCGCGAGCCAAGCGATAGACAGCGCATGGAATTACGCTCTCGGCTTGGGGTGTCGCATCCAAAATTACTAGCTGTTGTCGGGTTCATGGAGCATTTTTTGGAAGAGCCGCTCTCTCAGACAGAACTGGCACAGAAGGCTAGTCTGTCAACACGCCAGCTAGAACGCCTTTTCCGGAAATATCTGTCAACAACGCCAACGCGCTACTACCTCAATCTAAGGCTTGCGCGGGCGCGCCATCTATTGCGACAAACATCAATGTCTATTCTATCAATCGCGCTCGCATGCGGGTTTGTTTCTGCCTCGCATTTTTCAAAATGCTACCGCGAGATTTATGGCAAAACACCGCGCGCCGAGCGCACGCCAGATACAAATGTTGCCGCGCTATAGATGCATAAGAGCGTATCGTGTCTGTTACGCTGCATAACCATGGGCTGACATTTTAATCGCATCAAGCATACTTGCCATGCCATTTTTACGGGTGGCCGACAGATGTTTATCAAGACCAATCTCAGCAAGAAAGCTTGCATCTGTTGCCAAAATATCCTGTGGCGTACGCCCTGAATAGACGCGCAGCAACAAAGCAATCAGCCCCTGAACAATCGCAGCATCTGATTCAGCTGAAAATTGTACCAACCCGCCTTCATCAAGTGACGCGCCAAAATAGACCGTTGACTGGCAGCCCTTTAGCTTGTGTGTCTCACTGCGCCATTCATCGCGAATAGGCCCAAGACGGCGTCCTTGGTCAATCAGATGCTGATATCTATCTGCCCAATCATCAAAGAACGAAAATTCATCTATAATTTCGGTTGCGGCATCCTGTGCAGACATACACCTTACTTCCTTTTTTATCCAAACTTGCATGTATCATAATGCGGTCACCCTGACGGGCTTTGTTCTAGACATAGCAGACAGATCGTAAAACTTCATCTGTTGGACGAAAAAAAACATCCCAGCCACCCTCTTTGCAGCCTGCTTGGCTGTTGACACATGATGTGTATCATTAGACTGTCTAGCGTGCATGAGTGCAGGCATTTGCTGGGTTAATATAAGAAGACAGGAAAGGGTATTATGGGCGGCTTATCAACACCGTTTCTGACGGCCTTTATTCTGGCAATTCTTTTCGTGATCCGTATGATAGCCATTTTTGTCTCGCCGCTCGATTTGGGCGTTGATGAGGCACAATATTGGTTATGGGGGCAAACACCGCAGTTAGGATATTACTCGAAGCCGCCTCTTATTGCGTGGTTATTATCAGGTTCAGACTGGTTACTTGGTAGTTCTGCTGCTGCTGTGCGAAGCCTTAGTGCTGTGCTTCACCTTGTCACCGCCGCTCTGCTCTGGATAGCTGCGGGCGCATTATTTGACGCACGCACAGGCCGGCTAACAGCCCTTGTCTGGGCCAGCCTACCAGCCGTCGGGCTAGGCAGTTTTATTATGTCAACTGACAGCGTCATGCTTGTATTCTGGTCAGCTGCGCTTGCTTGTCTGTGTGTGGCACAATCATACCCCGACAGGCTCTATCGATATAGTGCAGCTGCGGGCGCTTTTATCGGCATGGCAAGCCTTGGTAAATATGCCGGATTATATTTTCTGGCAGGGTTTGCAGGATGGCTATTATTTTCCTGTGAATGGCGCACGAAAACGCGGCTTATGGCCTTTCTTGTCTTTACCTGTTGCACAGCTATTTTTGCCAGCCCGACAATCATCTTCAACCTGAGCAATGATTTTGTTACCGTTGCTCATGTCGGAGATAATGCTGACCTCGATAGAGCCCAGCTATCTGTTATGAACCTGCTTCACTTTCTCGGCGCTCAGTTCTTTGTCTTCGGTCCTCTTGCCTTCCTCCTTCTTCTGGGGGGATTTGTATCTGCTCCATCTAAGGATAGGCAGAAATTCACGCTACTTCGCTGGTTTGCCCTTCCTGTGCTGGGTGTAATCTGCCTTCAGGCTGTCTTGCGAGAGGCAAATGCAAACTGGGCTGTTGCTGCCTTTCCGGCTGGCACAATCCTTGTTGCGCGTCTGCTGTTGGACAGGCACGCCAGAACAAAGCGGCTTGCCGGCGTAACACTCAGTGTTAATTTTATTCTATCAGGCGCCATAACAATCTGCCTTGGCATGGGGAGCCTCGGTATCCTCACGCCGAAGTCAGACCCGCTTCGCCGGTTGCGTGGCTGGGAGGCTCTGGCACAAGACGCCCAGGCTGTGATGAGCCAAACAGGCGCGCGTACGCTTGTTGCCCATCACCGTGCGGAGGCGGCTCTCATGCAGTGGCATTTCCGTGAGATGCGCGATAGATTTAGCATCGCCATTAATCTTCAAGCCGGCAGTGATGCAAGCCTTGCTGGCAATCATTATGCGCGCTCATACCCGGTGGCAGAAGATACGCCGCGCCCGCTTCTGGTGATGACCGGAACAGCAGAGCGCCCGCCTGCGTTCCTTGCCAATCCGCGGGGCCCCGTAGCCACATCATCAACGCCTATAAGCGCTGCTAAAAACCGGACGATAGATTTCTGGGTTGTTGAGTAGGCAAGGCATCTTAATGGCCTGATTTTTTTAAGAACTCAGAGAATTTTTCGAGCGTTTCAGGGCTGACATGGTGCTCAACACCCTCTGCATCTTCTTCGGCTACAGACGGCTCAACCCCAATTTCAATGAGAAAATTGCGGACAACATCATGCCGCTGTTTGGATGATTCTGCCAACGCCCGGCCATTATCAGTTAGGAAAATTGACCGATAGGGTTTTGAGATAACAAGACCTTCGCGCTGCAACCGCTGAATAGTGGCATTGACTGTTGGGCTTGTCACACCAAACCGCGCCGCAAGGTCAACAGCGCGCGCCTCCCCCGTCTCATCGATAAGGTCGGCTATCATCTCAACATAATCTTCTGCAACTTCGCTCTGATGTGCTTTGCGGATGCGCTCAAACTTCGATGCGCTCTGCACAATCTGCTTATCCTGCTCTGCCATAACATCGCGTCCTTAACGGGGAATCATTACCAAATCGTTTTTATCTTAAAAAGTTAGCTGAGGCAAAGATTTTCATACTTCTTGTTTTTGTGCTAAAAGCCATGACAGCCTCCAACGATACAATCTTGCTTGCGATAGAGGAAATTGCCATTTGGCAGGAGCTGTTCTTTATGGTTAAACATGTCCTGAAACAGGGTTGCGGCCCATCACTCTAGCACGGATAAATAGCATGGCAGACATTCCACAGTTTGATGCAGATACAGAAATTGAACTTCAAGCAGCTGCCTTCAGGGCATTACGGGACCATTTGCAAAGCCGGACCGATGTTCAGAATATCGATATGATGACGCTAACAGGGTTTTGCCGGAACTGCCTGTCGCGCTGGGTTCAAGACGCTGCAGACACCAAAGGCATCGCGCTCTCCAAACAAGAAGCGCGCGCTTATGTTTATGGCATGGATTATGACGAGTGGCGCGCAGCACACCAAACCGAAGCAACCGCCGCACAAAAACAGGCTTTTGCTGACACCAAACATGACTAACCACTCATTTGACCACTATGACAGATACAGATAAGGAGTTTTCGCCTCATGGATATTAGCCCGACAGCTGGCGCAGATCAGCTACGCCAATATATTGAACGCGTTGAGCGTCTCGAAGAAGAAAAACGCGCTCTTATGGCCGACATTAAAGATATATATTATGAAGCCAAGGCATCAGGCTTTGAGCCAAAAATCATGCGCCAGATAGTAAAAATGCGGGCCATGGATAGAGACTTACTCTCAGAACAGGACACATTGCTCACAACCTATCGCGAAGCGTTGGGCATTACCTAATATGAGCCCGCCCCTTGCATCATTTGCGGCCCGTCTTGCTGCCAAGATAACCGAAACAGGAAATGTTTTATGTGTCGGCATCGACCCACACCCTGGTTTGATGCACCCGCTATTTGGCGGCACTGATGCTGTCCCTGGCTCACCAGAAGCCCTTATTCACCTAGAGGCTTTCTGCTCAGAGCTTATCGAAGCTGCAACAGGCAAAGTGCCGGCGGTCAAACCGCAGGCAGCTTTGTTTGAGCAGCATGGACCGGGCGGCATGCAGGTATTAGCCCAGATAGCGCGCAAGGCGCGGGCAGCTGGCCTGCTTGTTATCATGGACGCCAAGCGCGGTGATATTGGGTCAACAGCAGAAGCCTATGCATCAGCATGGCTTGGCCCTGATGCTCCTTTCCCGTCTGATGCGGTTACCATCAACCCCTATCTTGGCCTTGATAGCCTGATGCCGTTTATTACGCAGGCATCAGAGGTTGGCGCCGGACTTTTCATTCTGGCGCGCACCAGCAATGCAGGCTCTCGCGATTTACAGCAATTAGATGCAAGCGGCACACCTATCTGGGCCCATCTTGCCCGCCTTATTGCGCCTGTTGTAACAGACCATATAGATGCTGCGGCTGGGTTTTCATCTATCGGCATCGTGGCAGGTGCAACAGGACCAGATGAAGCCCGCGCCTTGCGCACAGAACTGCCAACAGCTCCCTTTCTTATCCCAGGCTACGGCGCACAAGGCGCCTCAGCAGCCGATGCCCTTGCCGGTCTCATCCGTGATAATCAGGGCAAGCTAACAGGCGGAGTTGTGAATGCATCACGTGGTATCTCACATTGCAGCGCCGCACAGTCAGCCTCAGACATCACATCATGGCGCATGGCTGTGAAC
>DGJU01000036.1 GCA_002387605.1 Alphaproteobacteria bacterium UBA4588
ACCAGTGAGCCGCGCACAGCAAGGGCCTGCCCGTTAGCCAGCCCAATAAGCGCCAGATACCGCTTTTGAGGGCGCCAGCTGATAAAGCTCTTACCAGTCAAAGCAGCTCTCAGATTATGCACAAGAACAGGGCCAGCCCGCACCGCAAACACGCCGGCTTTTTCCCGCTCATACCCTATCACTGAGGCAATATCACCTGCTGCAAAGAAATCAGGCCTGTCCGGGAGATGAAGACGGGATGTAACAGCCAAAAACCCACGCTCATCTCGGGCAACAGGCAACCCTGATACCCAGTCGGCCGGGCGTGCGGCTGTTACCATAAGACAAATCTCGGCTGGGATGACAGCGCCATTTTCAAGTGTCACAGCCTGCTTATCAATAGCCCTAACAGCAGAGCCTAGATGACTTGTAATATTAGCCTTATCCAGTGCCTGTTTCATAATGCGTGATACAGCTGAGGGGTGGCGCGGCAGAACATTAGCTGCCCTGCCAATCAGGTGAATATTCGGTCTTTGGGCGGATGCTGTCATGCGCGCCCGCAATGCAAGCGCCAATTCACTTCCCGCCGCCCCAGCACCAATAATGGCAAGGTCGTCTGTTATCTTATCAATCTTGGGAAGATTATGCAGGAAGCCTGCAATTGGTTTGACGCGAAGGGCGTGTTCTTGTGCCCCTGCAATGTTTGACGTATCAGGAACAGCGCCAGTGTTAACTGATATTATATCATAAGAAACAGGCGCAGCAGACTGAAGAATAACAATTTTTTCTTCGACGTCTATGTGAGTGATAGCAGAATGTATCAGCCGCGCTCCGGCAAAAGCAGATAAGGCTGCTAAATCAAACATGATGTTATCTTCAGACCAGATACCCTCAACAAACCCGGGAAGCATCCCTGAATAGGGCGCTTTTAATACATCTGTGATCAGCGTGACGCGCACCCCTTCAATAGGGTTCATCCCGAATGAGCGAAGCACCTGTATCGTGGCATGGCCGCCGCCAACAAGAACAAGATCACGCTGGATAGGGGCGGTATTCATCATGCGTCTTTTTCCTGCGCTGTGTCAGCCAATAGCACAGCAAGAAAGATTGTAATACAGCCGATAAGCGCAAGCGTGGTTAATGTCTGACCAAGGAGAATCCATCCCGATAATGCCGCAAACACAGCTTCAAGCGATAGGATAAAGGCAGCAAGAGTGGCGCTTGCATAGCGCTGTGCTACGAGTTGCAATGTGTAGGCAATCCCGACAGAAAAGAACCCAGCATAAATAAGCTCAGGCATAACGGGCAGAAAATCAGCAAAGTCAGGCTTCTCAAAACTATAGGTCAGGATGCCGGCAAGCCCCGCACAGATAACCGATTGCAGAAAGGCGAGTTGAAAGGGCGCTTTTATCGTCTGGGTGACAACACCAATTAGAACGATATGACCGGCCCAGAATAGGGCGCCGGCAATCACCAGAATATCACCCCATTGCGCTTGCACATCTGTCCCACCAGAGAGCATGTATGACCCGGCAATAGAGAGCATTAGGCCTATCCAGATTTTTGGCATGATACGGGTTCTAAACATCAGCCAGGCTAGTAAGGGAACACACGGTACATAAAGAGCGGTAAGGAAGGCTGCATTTGCGACTTGGGTATATTGCAGGGCAGTTTGCTGAAACCCGATCCCGCCAAACATCAAAACACCAAGCCCGATAGCTTGCCACATCTGCTTTGGAGAGGATTTCATATGGCTTGTAAGGCTTATCGAGCGCGCTTCATAAAGAGCGAGCGGCAGAACAGCAACCGCGCCAATCATATAACGAGCCATGGTAAAGCCCATTGGCCCAATAGTTTCCATACCTGTTGTTTGCGCAATAAAGGTCGTACCCCAAATAAAAGCCGCTAGTAACATAAGCAAATGGGCAGACATATGAGACATGAAACTCTCCCGAAAGGGCCAAAATTAACGCATGAAAACGTTGCTAGTGTTTGCGTGACCGCAGTGTACGGATGGTCTTGGCGATAAACAAGGTTGTACGAGGAATATACATGTATGCTTTGGTGGTCGGAACATTAGGGCGGATGCGCGCCCGGTATAGCGTGTATAACAGCAACAAGCCATGCAGGCCGGCAAAATAACTAAACATCGCATTGGGGCCAAACTGGTCTATCAGCTCGGCAGCAAGGATTGGTGAAATTATAGCGCCGCCGGCAAAGAAAAAGATAAGCGAGGCACTAAGGGCTGTCATATCCTGCACTGTGGTGAGGTTGTTTGCATGGGTTGCACATAAGGAATAGAGCGGCATTGTTGACGCACCAAAGATGAAAACCAAAATAAAGAGTGAGGGAATGCCGAGAATTGTAACATCACCGAAGAAGCGAAAGGCAAGAGAGCTTATCACAGCCAATAGGCTTAGCGTGGCAAGCATTTGCCGGCTTGAATAGCGCTCTGTTAAAAACCCAAAGGGCATCTGGGCCGTCGCGCCGCCAACAACAAAAAGAGCCAGAAAAACCCCTGTTTGGGTAGTGCTCAGCTCGCTTTTATAGGCAAAGAGCGGGCCTATCATACGGACAACCGAAGATGTTGCGCCAACAACAATAACCCCAATCACAGCCAAAGGTGAAATCTGAAAGGCAAAAAGCGGGCGAAACCTCTCTTGTTCAGGCATTTGCGGCTGGACTGACTGGGTCAGGCCAAGTGGCAGCAGCGATAAGCAAATCAGCACCGCAATAACCGTGTAGGAAATAAAATGTGCTGGGACCAGAACGATAATCATTGTCTGCGCAATAAGACCGCCAACCATATCAATGGTCCGATAGAATGAGAAATACCGAACCCTGTTTTTGTTATTCAGTTTCGCATTTAGCCAGCTTTCAATGGCTGTAAAGGACCCGGCTATCGCTATGCCGTTGAAAATGCGAAGCATGCACCATGCCCAGAAATACGGCAGAACCGGATGTAGAATGACAGCCATGATAGCAAGACTGGCAACAACACCGTAAGCCCGCGCATGGCCCACCCGTTTTACAAGAGGGGGTGAGATAATACATCCAATGATAAAGCCGACAAAATGAGCGCCTCCAACAGCACCAATCTGGGCGCTGGTGAAGCCCATCTCAATAGCAGAAAGAGCGTCTAGTGGCCCAAGTGCGCCTGATCCTGCCTGCATCAAAAAGATGGTAAAAAGCAGAGCTGATATTGCCAAAAGGGTGTTCATGCGATGAGATCACAACAAAAAAGAAAGAGCTAATTGCCTGATTTCGCGCTGATTAATCTATTTCGTCAATCTTTATTTTAGCCATTCATTAAGGATGAAATATTATCTCCCCCCTTTGCAACGGGGCGCTTGCAACACTATGCTGGCGTCTATGTCAGTAAAGCCATTTCTTAAATGGGTAGGAGGTAAGCGCCAGCTTCTTCCTGAGATCCAAAATTTTATACCGCAGCAGGTCGACAGATATGTTGAGCCGTTTATGGGCGGGGCAGCTGTGTTCTTTCATCTTGCCCCTAAAAAGGCGCTTCTTAATGATATTAATGCAGAGCTTGTTAACTGCTATAATGTCATAAAATCCTCTCCAAATGAACTTATTATGGCATTGAGGAAACATGTTTATAATACTGAATATTATAATGAAATACGTTTCCTTGATAGGGCAGAGGGCGGCCTTCTTGCGCTTAGTGAAATTGCGCGGGCAAGCCGGTTTATCTATCTGAACAGAACGGGCTTTAATGGTCTTTACAGAGTGAATAGTAAGGGGTTTTTTAATGTCCCTATGGGCCGTTATAAAAACCCGCGGATTGTAAATGAAGAGGGCATATTTGCCTGTGCGCGCTGCCTACAATCTGCTGAGATAACAAATATGAGCTTTGAAGAGATACTGACTGGAACCCGTGCCGGTGATTTTGTCTATCTTGACCCCCCCTATATTCCGTTATCAGAAACCTCGTCATTTACAAGCTATGCAGGTGGCGGATTTGATATGGAGGCCCAAATAAGACTTGCCAATGCTGTGCGTGATATTGATTCGCGTGGCATTCGCTTTCTTGCCTCAAATTCCTATACAGATGAAATTTTCTCATTGTATCAGGGATTCCGAATAATCGAAGTATCAGCAAACCGCGCGATAAACAGCAAAGCGGATGGCCGGAAGCCGGTAAAAGAAGTGTTGATTACAAATTATGATGCGAAACACTAAGGCGCTGATAGTCGGTATTTTATAAAAAATGTCTCTTAGAGCAGATACATAGCAAGGGCAAAACTGCCCATCCCGACAAGAATAGAAAGCCAGAGTATTTTTAGCGTGACCATACATAACAGCCCCAAACCAAGAGCGCCGAGACGATAATCAAGAGGTGTTGTTGCAAGAATACCGCTCGGATAGACAAGGATAAGCATCAAAACGCCTGCTACCATGGCATAAGCAAGTGCATTGATCCAAATCATTAGGAAGCTATCGGTTTTAATCCTATTGGCAAGCATAACGCCAAGAAATCGCCACATGAAGGTAGCAACAAAGGCAAGTATAACAGCGGCCCACATCTCAGATATGCCGAACAAGGCTGTATCGGGTTTCATGAGCGCTCCTTATCTGCCCGCAATGAAGCAAACCTGATAATAAAAGCGCTCAGTGTGCCGCCGACAAACCCTGCATATAAAATGGCCCAGTCACCCGCCAATGGGTAGAGCAGGGGACATAATGTTCCGCCAATCACAACTGCCAGTTTATTGGTTGTTTGTTTCGCATTTATAATCAGCAGAAGCAGATAAAGCGGCGTTACAAAAATTACAATACGCAACACATGTTCTGGAATAAGGTTATCGAGATGAAACCCGATGATCGTGCCGGAAATGGCAAAGACATATATTGTTGCAGCAAACCCTTTATAATAGTGCAAAAGGTCGTTTGGAGCGATGGTTTCCTGTTTAAACCCTAATTGCGCCCAACCGGTAATTGCCATGCCTTGCATTAGCAAAACACGTTTCCAGAGCGGTAGCTTATGCTGCGGCAGGTTGAGCAAGTCAGAACCTGAAATAACCATGAGCATCATTCGCAAATTTGCCAGACACACGGCAATAAAGATCAGCAGTAATGAAGCGCCGCTTGCATAAAGGCTTGCCATCGCAACCTGTCCTGGCATGCCAAACACCAGCAATGTGGTTGTGGTTGTCATCCAGATATCAAAACCAGCCTCGCGCGCAATCGCCCCAAACCCGATAAGGGTAGAACATAAGGCAAAACCGGGCACATTTATGGCTTCGATAATACCGCGTCGCACTAACTGCGCTGGACTAAGAGTCAGATAAGGCAAAATGAAATATGAGACCTAAGAAAATGAACGACCTAAGAGCTGGGGCGCATGATATGCGCTGATGAGATAAAGATGGAGGCCCGGACCGGAATTGAACCGATGTACACGGTTTTGCAAACCGCTGCATAACCACTCTGCCACCGGGCCATCGATAACATTCTTGAAAACTCTGCATAAGCGGTAGGGTAGTTAGTAAGGGAGGATAACTTAATCTGTCAATAAAAAGACAGTTTTCACTGCGTTATAATTTGTCTTGGGTTGAAAGACAGGCTTTTGAGTGAAAAAAGCCCTAGAAATTGGCCAGATAGTAAAACTAAGTTTCTTTGATTGATCATGATTTTATTTGCCGATATAACCTGTATTTATAGCGGTTGCTCTGCGTGGCGGTATGGTCTTACTCAGCAGTATAAATGATCAGGTTGCTCAAGGCAGGGTTACAAAAGACAGTCCCTTTAGAAGGTTATGCGACATGAATGATATGCATTTTGCAACTTTGCGCAAAGCAATGGTCGATAGCCAGATTCGTCCCAACAAGGTCATTGATGACCGTGTGATTGAGGCATTCTCGGCTGTCCCGCGTGAACAATTCGTTACCAAGCAGATGCAGGACATCGCGTATTTGGATGAAGATATTCACCTGTCAGGTGGCCGTTTCATTCTTGAAGCCATGGTTATGTCTCGCATGATACAGGCGCTAGACATCAGCAGCAATTGCAATGTCCTAACAATCGGGTCTGGCACAGGATATGGCGCTGCTATCATGTCGTTTCTTGCTGCTTCGGTGATCGCTGTTGAAACACGCAGCAACATGGTTGAAAAAGCACAGAATAACATGTCGATGCTCGAAATTGGCAATGTGGCTATGGTGAAAAGCCGGTTGCAGGATGGGTTTGCCTCTGAAGGCCCCTATGATGCGATTCTTATCGAGGGCGGCGTTGAAAATGTACCCGAAATTATTCTTGATCAGCTCACAGCCGAAGGTCGTCTTGCTGCTATCTGGCGCCCGGATAATAACAAGGTTGGAGAGGCCTGTTTATGGCAGAGGTCTGGAAATAAGTTTGCACGGCGCTCTTTGTTTACCGCTCAGGTTCCTGTCTTAGAGGAATTTCGCACCAAGCAAAAATTTTCCTTTTAACGGATAGGGTCATTGCGTGCCTATCCCGCACGCTGGCTTGATTATTAAGGAGAGTATAAAATGGGACAGTCTAGAACAATGTTCTGCGGGCATATCTTATGCGCTGTTATGCTCAGCTCTATCATCGTTATCTCGCCGCTTCGTCTTGGGGCGGAGACGCTCAGAGATAGTGTGTCTGCAGGGCTTGATAATTCTGACGTTCTTGCAGCTAAACAGCAAAGTTTTGTTTCAACGCGGCAAGCGATAGGCGAGGCAAAATCAGGCAAAGAAATTACCGGCACAATTACATTGTCTGATTCTGAACTGTTAAGAGATTCATCAAGCGTAAGCGGCGGATTTAAAAAACGCTATAGTCGGTCCGGCAGTTTGGTTTTCTCAAAGACGCTTGCTGATTTTGGCGAGACTGACTTGAAAGTCGATGCCGCGCGACATTCTGTAGATGCTGCCCGCGCAGACTATTCATCAGTAGAGCAGAGCGTTATTCTCTCTCTTATCACAGCCCATCTTGATGTGATTGCCGCGCGTGAAGAAGCCAGTATCCGGAAATCAAATATTGCCCGCCTATCTGCACAAAGAGACGCAGCTCAGATACGCCTTGCCAATGGGAGCGCCACGCCTTCTGATTTAGCAGAAACAGATGCTAGGCTCGCACGCGCTTATTCTGATGAAATCCTAACCGCTTCAGCGCTGATTGACGCAGAAGAAACCTATTTGTCCCTCACAGGCTTGTCCGCAGGTGAGCTTGCAACCCCTATTGTGCCAGGTGATATGCCGCTTACGATATTAGCTGCTGAACAGAGTGCCGAGCAGTTTCACCCCGACATTCTATCCGTCATTGCCGCAGAAAAGGTCGCGCGTCTTCAATTTCCTATCCTTGAGGCATCTGTTAAGCCAACATTGGGGTTAAGCCTGTCTGCCTCTGCGCTGGATCAGACAGCGACAAGCGCTGATAAAGAAGAACTTTCGGCAACTCTTACCTTTAGCACGCCATTTTTGGTAACAAACTCGACCCGAAGTCTGGCGCGCAAAACATTATCATCTCATAATCAGTCAAAGTTTGATGTTGCCGAGCAGAAACGGAAAACAAGGCTTGCTGTTCGCAATGCCTTCCGTGCCTTCCATGCCTCACAAGGCCAGCTAGATGCTGTCATGTCAGAAATCACGGCGGCACAACTACTTGCTGAAAATGCGGCAATCGAAGTTGAATTTGGGGTAAAAACAATGCTTGATCAGTTGGATGCAGAGCAATCCCTTTTCGATGCTAAGTTGCGAATGGCGCAGACAAAACAGGCGGTATTACTGAATGCGTTTAAGCTTGTTCAGGCGATGGGGAGGCTTTCTCCCGATTTATTTGACTTAATTGAAAAAAATATCGATTTGGATTTAATTCCAGAGCCATCAAGCCGTTACCCTTATATGTTACCAATCTCAGTCGGAGAATAACGGTAGCTTTTTCTCGCAGTGAGGGGTTATCGAAAAATGGCTGGTGATGACGGCAATAGTATGGCAGGCCTGTGGAA
The DNA here is from genome assembly GCA_002387605.1 of Alphaproteobacteria bacterium UBA4588. GTDB lineage: Bacteria > Pseudomonadota > Alphaproteobacteria > Puniceispirillales > Puniceispirillaceae > UBA4588. The sequence continues at coordinate 7,949 of DGJU01000036.1, forward strand.
ATCTATTGAGATGCTTCTCAAGGAATCCCTGGTTGATCAAAATGAGCCTCATGCTAATCCGTCTAAGGTTTCAGAAGGACCACCTCGTTCGAGCGCCGATGTCATTCATTTGAATAAAGTTGTTTGGCCGGGGAATATAGCGGGCAATACAGCGCGCGATGCTAATGATCCTGATAGCTTAAGTAAGCCGCATTCGTCTCTGGTTCAGGGCCTTTACACCCAGAATCAGATTAACTTAGAAGCGGGAAAAAGCCATCCATCACCTCCCTTTTCTGAGAAAATGGCGCGCCTTATCAGTGATATTTGCGCAAGTGATGACGCTGAACCAACGAGCCGGGATAAAGAAAAATCATTTACGTCTGATGAAGAGCTTCGCGCCTCTGATTTACATAATTTTGACCCCTCTCTAATGGCACATAAAATTTTAGCAGAATCATCAGGAGAAGATAAAAAAGAGATGTTTTCTCCTAAGTCACGGGCTGTGTTGATGGGAATGATTGATTCCCATATCGCCCGATGGATTGACCAGAATCTACCTGAATTTTTGGAAGATTCCTTGCCATCCTCCGAACCAAGAGCTAGAGATGCAAAGGTAAAACATCGTTCATAAGTGAATGCTGTTTAAATTTTTGTCTTTAATCGCTCCTGAGCTTTGCGGGAAATTATGCTTGATAAAACCTATGCGCCTGACGCACTAGAAACCAAATGGTATGAAGCATCGGAGCAGGCTGGCTATTTTGCCTGTGATCCAAACGCTGAAAAAACGCCTTATACTATCATGATGCCACCACCAAATGTGACTGGCTCACTGCATATGGGGCATGCACTTACCTTTACCCTTCAAGATGTTCTTATCCGCTATCACAGAATGATAGGAAAGGACGCCTTGTGGCAGCCCGGTATGGACCATGCCGGTATTGCAACACAGATGGTAGTTGAGCGCCAGATGGCAGCTGACGGTATATCCCGGCGCGATCTAGGGCGTGATAAATTCATTGAGCGGGTTTGGGAATGGAAGGCTGAATCCGGCGGTACGATTGAGCATCAACAGCGCCATCTAGGCGTAAGCGCTGATTGGGAGCGTAGCCGGTTCACCATGGATGAGGGCTTGTCTGATGCGGTCCGCAAAGTTTTTGTAAAACTGCATAAGGACGGCCTGATTTACCGGGATAAGCGGCTGGTCAACTGGGATCCTAAATTCCAGACAGCGATTTCTGATCTCGAAGTTGAACAAAAAGACATGAACGGCAAAATGTGGCAGCTCCATTATCCGGTGAAGGATATGGACAGAATGGTCACAGTTGCAACAACCCGCCCTGAAACGATGCTTGGCGATATGGCTGTTGCTGTTCACCCCGATGATGAGCGTTATAGCGATCTTGTCGGCAAGATGGTTGTGCTACCGCTGACTGGGCGTGAAATACCGATTATTGCAGATGAATATTCTGATCCCGAGAAGGGGACGGGCGCTGTTAAGATTACACCGGCTCACGATTTTAACGATTTTGAAGTTGGCCGACGTCATAATCTTGAATTGCTGAATATCTATGATGCCTTTGCGGCATTGAACGGGTCTGTGCCTGAACCTTATCAGGGGCTAGATAGGTTTGTTGCGCGGGAAAAAATTCTCGCTGATATGGACGCGCTTGGTCTGCTCGGCGAAATTGAAGAAATTCAGAATACTGTGCCTCATGGTGACCGCTCTGGCGTGCCGATTGAACCATGGTTGATGGACCAATGGTATGTAAATGCTGAAAAGCTTGCCCAGCCGGCTATCAAGGCTGTTCGTGATGGTAAAACCCGCTTTGTGCCTCAGCGCTGGGAAAAAACCTATTTTGACTGGATGGAAAATATCCAGCCATGGTGTGTATCGCGGCAGTTATGGTGGGGACACCGGATTCCGGCATGGTATGGCCCAGATGGCACGCCTTTTGTTGAACTAGACGAAGCAGCAGCGCTGGCAGCCGCAAAGGCTCATTACGGCAAGGCTGTTGAGCTTATTCAGGATGAAGATGTTCTTGATACATGGTTTTCCTCTGCCTTATGGCCATTCTCAACGCTAGGCTGGCCAGAAGATACCAAAGAGTTACATCGTTATTATCCGGGCTCAGTTCTGGTAACTGGTTTTGATATCATCTTCTTCTGGGTTGCTAGAATGATGATGATGAGCATGCATTTCATGGAGGGTGAGGTGCCCTTTAAGGATGTCTATATTCATGCACTTGTGCGTGATGAGCATGGACAGAAAATGTCTAAATCCAAAGGCAATGTGCTAGACCCGCTTGATTTGACAGCTAAATATGGTGCCGATGCCCTGCGATTTACGCTTGTTGCTATGGCAGCGCAGGGACGTGATTTAAAACTGTCCGAAAACCGGATTGAGAGCTATCGTAATTTTGCTACCAAATTATGGAATGCCTCTCGTTTCCTTGAAATGAATGACTGCGTGACCCACTCACTTCCCGATACGGTGAATGAGCCTGTTAATCAATGGATTTTGAGCGAGTTCAATAGCGCCACACAACAAACAGCGCTGGCGATAGAGAGTTATAAATTTAATGAGGCCGCAGACACACTCTACCATTTTGTCTGGAACCAATATTGCGATTGGTATGTTGAATTTATCAAGCCTGTCTTGGCTGATTCTGAAGAGACACGCCTTGTTGCAGCTTATGTTCTGCATCAGACGCTGCATCTACTCAGCCCGTTTATGCCGTTCATTACAGAAGAGCTGAATGCAAAGCTGTTTGGTCGTGACAAGATGTTGATGGTTGCTGACTGGCCCACGGCTGCTGCCGGTGCTTCAGCCGATACTGGCATTTCGACAGTTATTGATATTATCAGTGAAATCAGAACGATGCGTTCCGAAATGAATGTACCACTTTCAGCTAAGCCAGTGCTGGTTATTCGCGGTGTTAGCGATGAGCAACGCGGTATTATTGATGCGATGACGTTGCCCTTACTGCGGCTTGCCCGTCTTGGCGGTGTATCCTATCATGAGGGCGATTTTGAAAAAGGGACAGCCCGGACCAGCCTTCAGGGAATGGATATGGGTCTGCCATTGACGGGTATTCTTGATTTTGACGCTGAGCGCGCCCGTTTGAAAAAAGAGATTGCTGCTTGTGAAGCAGAGGCTGGTAAAATTAGGGGAAAATTGAATAACCCTAATTTCGTAGAACGAGCGCCAGAAGCTGTTGTTGCAGAAAATAATCGCCGTCTAGAAGAGGAGCAATCTCGACTAGATGGTCTTAAGGCTGCGTTAGTGCGGCTTGATACAGAATAATGGAGTGATGTTATTGCGTCTTGTCCTTTGTGAGGGCGCACTATCTTTTGGCTAACAGAAATGTTCATCCTATCGAGGTTAAAATGAAGAATTCCAAAACAATATTAATCGACAAAAACCCAGGCAGAAACTCCCAAACCTACGGGATCGCCAGAGAATTGGGTACAGACTTGGCGTTAATCCATGAACCATCTGTTGGTGTTGTCGGGAATAAGGGCGACTCTCAATGCTATATCGGTGTTGCAGATAAAGTTAACGTCATTCATGAAGCGCTGCGGGCACGCATTGGAACAGGTCCGGGTGAAATGCCAATGCGTTTGATCCAGCCAGAATTCACCATTGCGACCTCTGATGGTATTCGCAATGGTACGCGTGAAATGCGCTACTCCCTTATCGGCCGAGAGATTGCAAATGATGCCTTGTCCGAGCATTTAAGCGCGTCAGGCCTTGAAGGCGTTATCGCTGTTGTTGCTTGTGATAAACCCCCTGTTGGCACACTGGCTGCTATTTTGGAACATAACAGGCCGGCCATTATTATGTCAGATGGCTCTATCCGGCCGGGAACAGATTCTGTAACAGGTGAGAGCATTGATCTTATTACCGCCTACCAATTGGCGGGAAGTGATGATGAAGAGCTTAAGACCCGTATCGCCAAAGAAGCGTGCCCTGGATATGGTAGCTGTGGCGGCATGTTTACCTACAATACAATGCAGACATTCATTGGTGTTGTGGGGATGGAACCACTTCACATGATTTCGCCGGCCTCACAGGATAGCCGCCGCACAACAGAATTTCCTGACCAACTCGTTAGCTATCTTTCTGAGTTAATCCGCAATGATATTACACCACGTGATATTGTTACACGGGACTCTATCCGGAATGCTGTCATAGTTTCTATGTCAGTCGGGGGGTCTACTAACGTCCTGCTTCATGCACCTGAACTTGCACGCGCAGCTGGTTATAAGAGCTTTTCAGATGACATCATGTCGCCTGAAGAATTCAACCATCTTTCAGAAAATGTCATTCCGGTTGTTGTTGATGCCCGCCCATTTGGTCAATATTCCATGGTCGATATTGATGCCAAAGGTGGAATGCAGGTCATCGTAAAAGAGCTTCTGGATGCTGGGCTGTTGAATGGCGATACGCTTACCTGTACAGGCGAGACACTTGCTGAACAGATTAAGAGACTGGACCCACCAAAGCCTGATGGAGATGTCATTTATAGTGTTGCAAAGCCCTATAAAGAGACTGGCGGCTTGCGTGTTCTTGGCGGTAATTTATCACCTGAATTCAGTGCTGTGCTAAAACTAGCTGGCGTTGAGGGCGGTCTTGAAAACAACCTGTTCCATGGGAAGGCTAAAATCTTCAATGGAGAGCAGGAACTTCTTGATGCGCTTGATAAATCAAGTGAGTCATTTGATAATTTTGATATGATCGTCGTGCGGTATGAAGGCCCGTTTGGGGCTCCTGGCATGCCGGAAATGCTTGATTCAACCTCTCGGATTACGGCCCTGTGCCGCGAAAGAAATATCGTTGTTGGTCTGATGACTGATGGCAGATTTTCTGGCGGTTCTGTTGGGCTCGTCATTGGCCATGTGGGCCCTGAGGCTGCTGCTGGCGGCGCCATTGCGCTCATCGAAGAAAACGATACGATAATCGTTGATCTAAATACGAATGAGCTGAATTGTGAGCAATTACTGGATAGTGCGGTTTATGCCGAACGCAAGGCAAAATGGGACCGTGATGTTGCTGATAATAATGGCACTCATCCATCGGTTGGTGTTGCCGATACAAGATTGCTGAACAGAATGCGTTGTTCTGCTGTGTCAGCCGTATTTGGTGCTGGCATGCATCCAGACCGTTCATTATGGGTGCGTGAGCCAAGAGAGCCGGTAAAGTCAAAGTTTGAGCCCAGCAATAAGTTTAAATAATGCAATAAGGTCAAATAGTCTTGTAAGACAGTTATCATTAAAACGGCGTCCTTCTCAAAAAAGTACGCCGTTTTTTTTATCTGAATAAGATGATTATGCCGGCAGCGTAATATCGCAATAGACGGGCGTATGATCTGACGGACGCTCTTTGCCGCGTTCTGCATTATCAACATCTGCGGCGCATAATCGTGATGCTGCTTCTGGTGACATCATCAGATGGTCAATACGAATGCCATTATTTTTCTGCCATGCGCCGGCTTGATAATCCCAGAAGGAAAACTTCTCGCCAGTCGGATGTATCGAGCGTAACGCATCAGTATAGCCGCTATGAGCGAGCGCAAAAAAGGCAGCACGGCTGTCAGGATGCCAGAGAGCATCGCCCTCCCATGCGTTCGGATCATAACAATCAACATCCTGCGGCATCACATTATAATCACCGCCGAGAATAATGGGGCGTTCTGAGTGCAATAAGGTTTCTGCAACACCAGCAAGCCGCTTCATCCAGCGTAATTTATAATCAAATTTTGGGCCGGGGCAGGGATTGCCATTCGGCAGGTATAATGAGGCAATAGTCATGCCTTTTATATCAGCCTGAATATAGCGGGCATGGGTGTCAGCCTCACCGTCAATACCGGCAGGCGCTTCACCATTCGGCAGGCCGCGCACAATGTTTTCGATATCAAACCGCGAGATAATTGCAACACCATTATAGGTTTTCTGGCCATGACAGACAGATGAAAACCCTATTTCTTTAAAGGCATCATGTGGGAAATCTGCATCCTGAAGCTTTAATTCCTGCAGCAATAAAATATCGGCTTTGCCCTCACTGAGGTAGGTCAGCACATGCTCACGCCGCGCTTTCAGCGAATTCACATTCCAGGTTGCAATGCGCGCCGTCTTAGTCATCACAGAGGAGGTCATCATCTGCTGGTTAAACCGAAAATGACGTGCCGCAACCGCATGATGCTGTTGCGTTGGGATTTACAACACGGAAGAAGGAGCCAACAAGTTCTTCAACATAATCAAGCTGGGCATTTTCAAGAAAGCCCAGAGACATATCATCGACTAAAATCTCGACACCATGCTGGGAAAATAGAATATCATCATCAGTTCGATTGTGATCAAAATCAAACTTGTACTGGAAGCCAGAACAGCCACCGCCATCAACGCTTACCCGAAAATAGGGCGCAGCTTCACTCGTGAGCAGCGTTGCAATACGCGCCCCGGCTGATGGCGTAAGTGAAAATGTCTGAGATGAGGTTATTTCATTCATCAGCTGCATGGTCCTTTGGCAATCGAGACCCTATCAGTCTCATATATCTAATATGGCATCGCACCTTCTCATAAGCAAGATGGGAGAGCAGGAATGATGGCAGGATATTTTTTTGTCTAACCTCTTGCCTGCTTCACCCTTTGCGGGGATGTTTTAGACCTGCTAGGGTGCTATTGTTGGTATAGTGTTTTTTTATATGCCGTACCGGCGCAGCCTTTAGCTTATACAGCCACATCTGTATGGATGACATCATGCCAGAAATTGCAGCTCTTGTTCCTTATGCATGCCATAAAAGCGCGCTAGGACGTTACATTACCGAAGCAGCGCCAGACAAAAAAGAGCTGTTTCCTCGGACTGATTTTCAAAGAGACCGTGATAGGATCATTCATTCATCTGCGTTTCTGAGGCTTCGTAATAAAACACAAGTCTTTGTCTATCATGAAGGCGATAGTTTCCGCACCCGGTTAACCCATTCCCTTGAGGTTGCCCAGATAGCCCGCACAATCGCTCGCGCACTATCCTTGAATGAAGATGTTGCAGAGGCTGTTGCACTCGCCCATGACCTTGGTCATCCCCCGTTTGGTCATGCAGGTGAAGAGGCGATGAATAAGGTCATGGCGCCGTTTGGCGGGTTTGATCATAATGAGCAGTCAGTGCGAGTGCTCACGCTTTTGGAAGAAAAATACGCTAGTTTCGACGGGTTAAACCTTACAGGTGAAACGCTAGAAGGGGTTGTGAAGCATAATGGCCCGCTCATCACTAACAGCCATGGAAAAGCGGTATTACGGCCAACAATCGAAGCGCTGAATAGCAAATGGGATCTTAAGCTGGACCTTTATGCGCCTGCCGAAGCACAGGTTGCCAATATGTCGGATGATATTGCCTATTTGGCGCATGATTTCAATGATGGTCTGCGCGCCGGCCTGCTTCAGCTTGACCAGCTTGAGGGCTTGCCAGTGGTTGGTGATATTCTGGTTAACCTTCACAAACTCTATCCGAATTGTGAGCAAAAAAGGCTTGTGCATGAATTATCGCGCCGGCTTATCAGCTATTTCGTTCAAGACATCCTGAATGAAACTGTTCTGGCTCTTGCCGCGCTTAATCCGCAATCAGTTGATGATATCCGAAGCGCAGGAAAGCCAGTTATCTGTCATTCGGCTGCAGCGGCAGATACATTATCGCAGTTGCGGACTTTTTTGTTTAAATATAGCTGGCGTCATTTCAAAGTGAACCGGATGACAAGTAAATCCAAGCACCTTTTAACAGAGCTTTTTGAACGCCTGTTAGACGAGCCTAATTTGCTACCAACTGAATGGCAGGCGGGCCTAGAAAATAAAGATGGTGTGCAAAAAGCACGCATTATCGCTGACTATGTTGCTTCCATGACAGACCGCTATGCGCTATTAGAATATGAGCGTATTTTTGAACCAGGACCAATATTATCATAACATGAATATTTTCACTATTTTTGAAGACCAAATAACAATAATTTATCAAGATTTGAGCGATGCTGGTCAGGTCATGGCAGGAGCTGACCTGTCTCGGGTGGCTGTTGAACTGCCGCGTGATGAAACACATGGCGATCTTGCTTGTAATGTGGCGATGGTTCTTGCCAAGCAGGTTTCAGCTAAGCCGCGCGACCTTGCTGGGTTATTTGCTGAAAAACTAGCGCTTCACAAAGATGTTGCGCAGGTTGAGATTGCCGGCCCAGGATTTTTAAATATCACCCTTAATGAAGGTCGCTGGGGGTCAGAAGTTGCTACCATTCTGGCGGACCAAAATTATGGCCGCTCAGAGCTTGGCAACGGACAGGCTGTTAATGTTGAATTTGTGTCTGCCAACCCAACAGGCCCGCTTCATGCTGCCCATGCTCGCGGGGCGATTCTAGGAGATGTGCTTGCTAATCTGTTGGCCTTTACCGGTTATGATGTGACCCGTGAATATTATGTCAATGATGCGGGTGCTCAGGTTGATGTTTTGGCGCGCTCAGCCCAGCTCCGATACCGTGAAGCGCTTGGCGAAGACGGTGTGGTGATAGCTGATGGTCTTTATCCGGGTGAATATCTGAAAGATGTTGGTGCTGGATTGGTAGAGCGTCACGCGGATACATTGCTCGCATTGGACGAAGCAGAATGGTTGCCGCTTATCCGGTCCTTTGCGATTGAGCAGATGATGGCATCTATCAAGGCTGATTTAGTTGAAATGGGCATTCAAATGGATGTTTATTCCTCTGAGCGGGCATTGGTTGATAGCGGCACTGTTTCGCAGTCAATTGATAAACTAGCCGAAATGGACCTTGTTTATCGCGGTGTTCTTGAGCCACCAAAAGGCCAGCTTCCAGAAGATTGGGAGCCGCGTGAACAACTGCTCTTCAAGGCAAGCGAGTTTGGCGATGATGTTGACCGGCCTTTGCAGAAATCAGATGGAAGCTGGACATATTTCGCCTCTGATGTCGCCTATCATATGGATAAGCTGTCACGCACAGGCGGCTCTATGATTGATATCTGGGGCGCTGATCATGGTGGCTATGTCAAACGCATGAAAGCTGCCACTGAAGCAATCTCAGGCCAGAAGAATATGCTTGATGTTAAATTATGCCAGCTGGTCTCGCTTCTGGATAAAGGAACGCCTGTTAAAATGTCAAAGCGGGCAGGAACCTTTGTTACATTGAAAGACGTCATGGACGCTGTTGGCGCTGATGTGATGCGGTTTATCATGCTGACCCGCCGGTCTGATCAGACACTGGAATTTGATTATGCCCGGGTTACCGAGAAAAGCCGTGAAAACCCTGTTTTTTATGTTCAATACGCCCATGCTCGTGCCAGCTCTGTGTTGCGGCAAGCAGAAGGCCAGCCTGTGATGGGCGCGGCAGCAGGCCGCCTTGTTGATATTCATGAAGTGCGCGTTATCCGCCAACTTGCCAGCTTTCCCCATATGGTGAAATCAGCAGCACTATCGCATGAACCTCACCGGATTGCTTTTTATCTTATTGATCTTGCGAGTTTATTTCATGGATTATGGAATGCGGGCCGGGATAATTCTGAGCTACGTTTCATCTGCGATAATGATGATGAGCTTACAAGTGCGCGCCTTGCTTTAGTCTCAGCAACGCGCGGGGTGATTTCGCAAGGACTATCATTAATGGGCATCACAGCCCTTGAGGAAATGTAATGGCTGAGCAGGCGGATAATATGCGCTATGAGAATGCTTCGGATGCTGATGAGGATGGTGTTACGCCGCGTAAAGCAAAGACAAAACCAGCTTCACGAAAGCTGTCCTTGATATTATGGGGGCTGGTATTGTTATCTGTGTGTGG
>DGJU01000009.1:0-9316 GCA_002387605.1 Alphaproteobacteria bacterium UBA4588
ATTACCATATGATAGTAACCCGCCCTCAATACGCTCTATTATGCTAGGACATCCTGCCCGCATTTCATGGTCTTTTCCAATATCCCATAGGTCATCCCACAGGATTGTTCCAAGCGCGGTATCGTGCAGATAAATTTCAAAACCACCTTGCTTTGAAAAACCAGATCGTCCAATCACAAGGTCATGACCCCGCCAGTTATAATAGCCAAAATTAAAAAATTTAAGTGAACGAATTTCATCACCAAATAATTCCGCCATTACATCGTTAGATTTTGGTCCCTGAATTGCCAAAGGCGATATATCTGGCTCATAAATATCAACCTTCATCTGAAGGCCCTCTGCGATGCCAGCAGCCCATAGCGCAATGTCTGAGTCAGCAATGGATAACCAATATTTATCCTTATCAAGACAGAGGATAACGGGGTCATTCAGCATCATGCCCCGACCATCTGTAATGGGTGCGTAATAGCATTTACCTGGCTTTGCATGAGAGATATCGCGCGCGCTTAACTTCATTACAAGTTCATGAGCGTCTGGTCCCGAGATCTGAACTTGGCGTTGTCCCGAAACATCCCATATCTGAACGTGTTTTTTAAGATGTGCGCAATCTTCCTCTAATGAAGCAAAAGACGTTGGGAGAAGCATATGATTATATACTGTATAACTAGACAATTTAGATGCTTCGACTCTCTCTGTAAAAGGAGTTGTACGAATTCGTCTCGATGCAAAAATTGGAAATGCGCCCATTTACTATTATCCTTAGCTGAAATTACCCTAATTGTCGGTACGTCTTTCAAGAATAATTCACTGATAAATTAACGACAAAAACTGTAATTCAAACGTCACTTAAGAAAATAGAAAGCATTACGATTAGATGATGCGGCTCAGCGATGGTATTGCAATCGAAACAGCGAGAAGCCCTAAAATAATAGCAAAGAGCAGATTTTGGCTCCGCTCATATCTGGCAAGGAATATTGTGACCGCTGGAAGGCTTGCTAGCATCACAATGCTGACATACGCAAAGGTATCAATGCCGCCAGCAAGTAACCCCATCAGAATGTGGGTTACAATCGTTTGTTCTGGGCCAAGAAACTGGCTGAAGAGTGAGAGAAAAAAGACAGCTATTTTAGGATTGAAAACCGCAATAAGAAAGCCGTCACGGAAGCTTTTTAGCAGAATGGCGTCGGTAACATTTTCAGGATCATGCGCTGCGTCAGGGCGCGCAGGACGCATCGCAGCCCGAAATAGCCCGAACGCGATATAAAGCAGTAACCCAGACCCAGCAATCTGAGCGTAAGTGAAAACCTGTTCATGGGTGAGTATCAGAACACTCAGGCCAGTTGCTGATGCAAAAGCATATAACAGAACGCCAAGCCCATGTCCGAGCGCAGCCCGCATGCCAGCAGCTTTTCCATAATGCGCCACGCATGATAAAACCATTGCCTGACTGGGGCCAGGAGAGAAAGCGCCCATAAGGCAAATGCTAAACAGAGCTAGCCAGTCAGAAGCGCTCATAAAAAGTTACTCTGATACCGACGGGATCATCTGGGTAAAGCTGCGGTCTGGCGGTGAATGACACCATAATGCGCCGCTATCCATATCAAACCACCAGCCATGCAAGGCAAGGCTTCCTTGTTTTTCGCGCTCTGCTAGCCACGGAAAGGTGCGCAGATTATCGAGCGAATTCATGATGGAATGTTGTTCGACAGCTTTGATATTTTCAAATTTCGGATCGGAACCGCGAAGCTCATCAAGAGCAGGAAGCGCAATTTTTATCCACGGTGTAATAAACTCTCTATCTTCAGCGGCTTCACCGCGGGCATGTTCGCATAACGCATTCACACCGCCGCAATAGGCATGGCCCAGAATAACAATATCCTCAACGCCAAGGTCGCGCACCCCGAACTCAATTGCCGCACTAATCCCGTGATATTGGTCATCAGGCTGGTAGGGTGGCACCAGATTGGCAACATTGCGAATGACAAAGAGCTCTCCGGGGCGTGTGCCAAACAAAATAGCCGGGTCAACGCGAGAATCAGAGCATGAGATAATCATAATTTTTGGATGCTGGCCACGCCGAATGAGGCGTTTAAAGAATGCTTTATCTTGCCCAAAAAAATCATTCCGGAAGTCTGTAAAACCATCAATCAGTGAGGTAACCATGAACGTTTTTGCTCCTTATTTTGCGAAAAAAACAATATAAACATATCATATTCAAAGCAGGCCATCGTTAACAAAGGCGATAAGAAAATCAGATCTTACGCTGGCAAAGTTATCCCTAAAACTTATACGAGGTGATTGTCACCTTAACAAATACGTTGTACCGTCTCACTTAATAAAAATCTAGTTTTGAGCAGAGATAAATGAAAAACAAATATTCAATAGCAGTGATTGCAGGTGACGGTATCGGCAAAGAAGTTATGCCTGAAGGACTTCGTGTTCTTGAAACAGTGAGTGCAAAACACGGCATCAATTTGGAATTTACTGAATATCCGTTTTCGTCTGTTGATTATTATGAAGCTCATGGTCAGATGCTTCCCGATGATTGGAAAGAAACGCTGATAGGTCATGATGCTCTGTTCTTTGGCGCAGTTGGCATGCCAGACCGCTTGCCAGATCATATTTCATTGTGGGGCTCATTGCTGCAATTCCGCCGTGTGTTTGACCAATATGTAAATTTACGGCCCGTCAAGCTTATGCCGGGTGTCCCATCACCACTTGCTGGACGCGAGCCGGGTGATATTGATTTTATGATTGTGCGGGAAAACACCGAGGGCGAATATAGCTCTATTGGCGGGCGTATGTTTGAAGGAACAGACCGCGAATTTGTGGTTCAGGAAACGGTAATGACGCGCACAGGTGTTGACCGTATTCTGCGCTATGCGTTTGAGCTGGCGCAATCGCGTGAGGCAAAACATCTCACATCTGCAACGAAATCAAATGGCATTTCTATCTCTATGCCCTATTGGGATGAGCGGGTAGAAAATATGGCAAAAAACTACCCTGATATTGATGTTGATAAATATCATATTGATATCCTGACCGCATTTTTTGTGCTGAAGCCAGATATGTTTGACGTTGTTGTAGGCTCTAACCTGTTTGGGGATATTCTGTCTGATCTTGGGCCGGCTTGCACGGGAACCATTGGCATTGCGCCATCAGGTAATATAAATCCAGAAGGTGATTTTCCGTCACTATTTGAGCCTGTTCATGGCTCTGCTCCTGATATTGCCGGCATGGGAATTGCCAATCCGATTGGTCAGATATGGGCAGGTGCTATGATGCTAGAACATCTTGGACATAAGCAGGCCGCAGATGAAATTGTTGCTGCGATAGAAGATGTGTTGCCTGATGAGCGTCTCCGGACAGGCGATTTGGGCGGTAAGGCCAATACAATTGAATGTGGCAAGGCCATTGCAGAACGCCTGTCATAAATAAACCAGTCTTTTTTCTTTTCCTCTGAATAGCGGAGCATTTTTTCCATGGCAGCACCTGCTAAAGACGTACCCCCTCTTATTATTGGTCTCAACCAGATTATGACAGATTATGACGGGCAGCTTTCGCTGGCACGCAAAGCTCATCATACAGATGATGTGCTTATCCATTGGTCTGTTGAAATGGATGTTGCTGATAAAGGCACACAGACATTCTTTGCGATGATGGCAGTTTGCTGGTCAGATATGGATTCTGAAGATGCGCTTGATTTGCTCGTGCAACAGGCACCTGAAACGCTGCCGGAAATTTTCTGTTTTATTCCGGCACGTGATTATGGCACAGACGCGTTTGGCGTCTTTATTGCGGATAACAAGCATGGTGAAATCCTCACCAATGGCATTATCAATGAGATGGTGACACAAGCTAATGTAGAGAAGGCTGTAATTGAAGCTGGCAGTCGCGCCTAAATATTCACCAAAATCTTATCCAGCATTCGCGATGGTAGTAATCGCTTGAGCGCATACATGATTTTCGTGGCTGTGGTAACACGGTAGCGAATGCGCGGCACAGTGGCTTCGCAGGCATCAATCACACAATGAGTGACAGCAGATGCATTGAGCTCAAATCTATCCTTTTTCGTCTTCACCGATGTTAAGCGGGGAATAAGCGTATTTTTGTAGCTATCAGCCATAACGCTATTCTGCCAGTCAATCCAGCGCTCGAAATGCGGCACACTATTTTCCCGGATCCGCGTAGCAATCGGGCCGGGTTCAATCAGCACAATGGAAATACCGCTGCCATGGCATTCAAGCCTCAGTGTGTCACTAAGACCCTCAAGGGCGAATTTTGTGGCATTATAGGCGCCGCGAAACCGCAAAGCAGCAAAGCCCAGAACAGACGAATTCTGCAGGATACGTCCCTGACCTTGAGCGCGCATCACTGCCATTGCTTTACGCGATAAATGATGCCAGCCAAAGAAGTTTGCTTCGAAAATCTGCCGCAATGCATCGGTTGGCAAATCCTCTACTGCGCCCGGAATGGCATAGGCACCGTTATTGAAAAGCACATCAAGCCTGCCGTTGCTGAGTGTCATTGCCCTGTCAAAACCAGCATCAATTGATGTCTCATTTTCATAATCCAGAACAAAGCTGGTAAGGCCTTCTGCCGTCAGCTTGTCGCAATCAGCTTCTTTTCGGCAGGTCGCAAAAACCTGCCAGCCGCGGTGATGCAAGGCATGGGCGGCATCATAGCCAATACCGCTAGAACAGCCTGTTATCAGTATTGATTTAAGCTCACTCATGCTCGGGCCCCACCAGCGGTAGCGTATCTGGCTCAAACAATAGCAGCGCCTCTTTATCGTTACTGCTGAGATTTGGCCAGCTGCTCTTGAAGCGGGCTTCATCAGCTGCTGACAGCTTTACTGTTATCTGGTGATTGCCATCTTTATCATGCTCACTATGCAATACATTGGCATGCTGATAAAGCCAGGCTGATGCGTCTGCATGTTGCGGCGGAATAGAATAAGACTGCAGGTGGTCATGCTCGCCAAGCTTGTCATCAATAACCTGTTTCAAGATATCAAGGCCAAACCCAGAGAGCGCAGAGATGACGGTGCCGTCTGAGGGTAGCATGTCTGATGTAATCATCTGGGGCTGGCTTTCGCTGCCAAACATATCAATATCCGGCGTTACAGCGGCAATATCTGCTTTATTATAGACGTTTATAATGCGTTCTTTCTGGATATCCAGCGACAGGCCAATATCTTCAAGCACGCTGCGTACGTCTGATGCTTCTTCTTCGAGCAACGGTGATGAGACATCATGTACATGCAAGATGATATCTGCCTGAATGACTTCTTCGAGTGTGCTCTTGAATGCCTCGATAAGTTCGGTTGGTAGGTCAGAGATAAACCCAACCGTATCAGCAAGGACAATCTCACGGCCTGAGGGCAGCTCCATCCCTCGCATCGTTGGATCAAGAGTGGCAAATAACATATCTTTGGACAGCACATTTGCGCCTGTCAGGATATTGAATAGGGTTGATTTTCCAGCATTGGTATAGCCAACAAGTGCGATGGTTGAGGTGTTTGAGCGCAGCCTGTTACGGCGCTGAAGATGGCGGGTGCGTTCAACATCATTCAGCTCATGCTTAATCTGTTTTACTTGGTCTAATAACATCCGCCTATCAAGCTCGATTTGACGCTCGCCAGGACCGCCGAGAAAGCCGCCGCCGCCGCGCTGCCGCTCAAGGTGGGTCCAGCTCCGCACAAGCCGGCTTCGCTGAAAGGAAAGGGCGGCAAGCTCAACCTGCAATCGGCCAGCATGAGTTTGCGCGCGGTCTCCAAAAATTTCTAGAATAAGCGCTGTTCTATCAATGACCTTACATCCCAGCCCTTCTTCAAGATTACGGTGCTGAACAGGTGATAGGGTAGTGTTAATAATGATGAGGGGGTGGTCGAACTCTTCTGCAAGCTCGGCAATGCGGGCGATAGTGCCTGTCCCAATCAAGGTTGCTGCGCGGACAGTATTAATGGTCAGAATTTCGTGATGAATAATTTCAAGTGAAATAGCTTCAGCCAGCCCGATAGCTTCGCCTAGCTTAGTTTCAGCCGAACGCGTCAGGCGCGTGACTTTTTCATTGCGAATAAGCGGTTGAAGGATAAGAGCGGTATCTAGTTGCACAACATCATTTTCCGCTGCTTCATCTATTCAAAATCCTTATTAAGTGCCTCTGCTGATATCAGATATAGGCCGTGTTCACCTGCTTGACCAGCTTTTGGTTATGTTCTCATCTTGACAGGTAGAAACAGTCTCCCCACATAGCGTAGGACAAGATAAGAATGACACAAACAATAAGGGTTTAGATGATGGCTGATACACTTCGCTCCTTTGAAGCGGATACCGGAAAAATTCTGGATATTGTGATTAATTCACTCTACTCAAACAGGGAAATTTTCCTGCGTGAGCTTATCTCAAACGCGTCAGACGCATTGGATAAGCGCCGTTATCTGGCAGCAACAGACCAGTCACTTCAAACAGAAGAGACCGCCTCTATCTCGTTGGTTGTGGATGAGAAGGCAAAAACGCTCACGATTAGTGATAATGGCATTGGTCTTTCAGAAGATGATATGATCTCGTCTTTGGGCACCATTGCGCGCTCTGGGTCAAAATCCTTTCTTGAGCAGGTAGAAGCTACGCAAGCGTCCGATAAAGAAAAAGGTGATGCATTCAGCCTTATTGGCCAATTTGGTGTTGGCTTCTACTCAGCCTTTATGGTTGCGGATAAAGTTGATGTGCTCTCGCTGAAAGCGGGCGAAAAAACAGCCAATCTCTGGACCTCTGATGGGCGGACAGGCTATGAAATTTCGTCTGCAACGCGCGAAGCCGCTGGCACAGACATCACGCTCTATTTGAAAAAAGATGCGAAGGAATTTCTCGATGAGCCACGTATCAGTCATCTGGTGCGGAAATATTCAGACCATTTAAGCTATCAGGTCATGTGGCAGCCAGCACTTGTTGATGAAGCGCGCCAGCTCAATACCGGCTCTGCGCTCTGGACGCGTGAGAAAAAAGATATCTCGGACGAAGATTATACTGAATTCTACCGCCAGATTAGCGCGAGCTATGATGAGCCGTTCCTGACATTGCATAACCGATCTGAGGGGGCTGTTAATTATACCAGCCTGTTATTTGTGCCGACTGCGCGGCCGTTTGATTTATTTAATCCGGACAGAAAATCACGCATGCAGCTTTATATTAACCGCGTGTTTATTTCTGATGAATGCGAAGAAATTGTGCCGCCATGGCTCCGGTTTGTGCGCGGTGTTATTGATACTCCTGACCTTGATTTGAATGTCAGCCGTGAGATGCTACAGCATAATCCAGCTGTCCAGAAAATTGGTAAGGCCGTAGTGCGCCGGATCCTGTCCGAATTAAAGAAGAAAAAGGATAAGGACAGAGAAGCCTATGATGAGTTCTGGGACCAGTTCGGCATTGTCCTCAAAGAAGGCTTATATGAAGATGCGGATAACCGCGAGAAACTGCTCGAGCTCTGTTTGTTTACCTCAGCACGCTCAGGCGCTCTTGTAAGCCTTGCTGACTATGTGAGTGCCATGCCGGAGACACAGGATAAAATCTATACATTATCAGCAGAAACATTAGAGCAGGCGCAGAATAGTCCGCATCTAGAAGGCTTTAGAGCCCGCGATATTGATGTGCTTCTGCTTACCGATCCTGTTGATGAGTTTTGGATGCAGTCTGTGACTGAATTTGAGGGTAAATCTTTTGCGTCAGCAACGCGTGGGGCGCATGATCTAGATGCTGTCTCACCAAAAGATGATAAAAAAGAGGGTAATGAGGATGATGCTGCTAAGGATGAAAGTTTTGGCAGCCTGCTTGAGACATTCAAATCAGCGTTAGGAGAGGCTGTTGGTGATGTGCGCCTGTCAAAAACATTAACCGAAAGCCCAGCCTGTCTTGTTGCTGATGAAAACGGCATGGATGTACAGATGGAACGGCTCATGAAAGCTCATAATAAAGAGTTTGTTGGCGCGCCGCGAATTCTTGAAATCAATCCAGACCACGCATTGGTAAAGGGCCTGAAGGATAGCTCAGATAGCACATTGGTAAATGATGCTGCCTATTTGCTGTTTGATCAGGCTCAGATTCTGGAAGGCAGAACACCGTCTAATTTGCCTGAATTTGCCCAGCGTCTTACACGGCTCATGGAACGCGGCCTATCTGTCTGATAGGCTCGTGAGCCGGTCGAGCTGGGGTGCTTGCCGGCACTCCGGTTGTCAGGGCAGGTGGGTTACATCAATCCCAAGACGGTCAACCAGACCGTCGGGATTGTTTGACAGCGATGAAAAGCTGCCGAATTGCGGCGCTATCTGCGGGTGTAACGAGACCAGAAGACTGCCGCCTTGTAGCAGGAACTGCCTAATTGGGGCGGTAACACGTCCGCCATTTTTTGGCATGAAGAGGCTGGCTATTCCGGATAATCCGTCGGCGAGCTGGTCAAGAGGCATTACCTGACCTGTTGTCTCAAGCGCGCTGAGAATACCGGTATCCGTGATTTCAAACTCGGCTTTGTTAAGCGCTATATTTTTCCACTCATCGCCTGATATGTCTGTTATCTGTCCAGTCTGACTCTGTTGCTGTTCAATAATGATATTAATCATATCTTCGCTACCGCTTACTTGCGATGAATGTCTTATCCGGCCCAGTCCTGCTATGTTCAGATGAAAGTCTGACTCAAGAAAAACAAGCTGGTTATGAGCTGTTTTCTGGGCAGAGCCTGTCATATCAAGTGATAATTCCTGTAATCCCAGCGCAGACAGAGCCATAGTAAAGGCTGGGTTTTTCTGGCTGGTAATGCCAATTTCCGAGACAGAAAATGTTGTTGTCTGAGGCGGTTTATTGATAAGACCGGTTCCGCCATCAAGCTCAAAATTTCCAACAGCAATCGAAATAAACGGCTCTTGCTTCATATGAATAACGATATCTTGGGCATTCAGAAGCAGGGGGTGTTGGGCGGCAACATTCGCTAGAATAATGGTCTCATCTGATAGCGGAAGGTGCGATGCCTGAACCGCGCCAACTGTTATTATCGCATCATCATTTTCAAACCTAACTGTCGTTGCGATACCATCCTTAATCACAGCTGTGCCCTTCTGCATGAAGGATGAAAACTGAAAACGCCCGGCTGTTAACAGCGTTGTGCCATTTTCGGTAAGGGTAATACCGGTGAGGTCAGCAGTGCTATAATCTTGAGATAAGCTGCCGGACTGAAAGGAAAGAGCTGATCCATTACCTAAATCAATGGTCGTTTCAGACAAAGCTTGGTTATGCCAAAGCAGGGCGATAAACAAAAGCAATACTGG
>DGJU01000009.1:9341-13934 GCA_002387605.1 Alphaproteobacteria bacterium UBA4588
GCAATACTGGCGATAACATCCTCATCATCTGTTTTATGTGGCCGGCAAATTCTACCAAAGGATAATACTCACAAATATGGTGCAATTCTGTTTCATCATAACCTTAAAACAGAAAACAGGGCCATATTATGACAGATAAGACAGCATAAGGATATGCATGCTGTCAGGAAATACTATGCTAGCTTTGGCTCAGAGTTGGCACATCACGCGGCGTCTCTGCAGTGATAAGAATAATGCCGTCATCATAATCGGACAAATCTGCACGAACAGCATCACCATCCCCGATTTTACCAGATAGAATAGCTTCTGCTAACTTGTTCTGAAGCTCGGTCTGCAATGAGCGCTTCAACGGGCGCGCACCATAGCGTGGGTCATATCCTTTATCTGCCAGCCAGTCCCGCGCCTCATCGCTTAACGTCAGGGTGATGTTTCGTGATGTGAGCCTGTCTGCTAGCTGGGCAAATTGTATATCAACAATCGCGCCCATATCTCCGCGTGATAGCCGCTGGAACAGCAGGATAGCATCAAGCCTATTCAGGAATTCAGGCCTGAAAGCTGCTGAAACATCATCCATTACAGCCATTCGGGCTGCCGCTACCGTCTGTCCATCTTCTAGGGCCAGAAGATGTTCTGCCCCAAGGTTGGAGGTTAGAAGTATCATTGTGTTGCGGAAATCAACCTTGCGGCCCTGACCATCCGTCAGGTGTCCATCATCGAGAACCTGAAGCAGAATATTAAAGATATCTGGATGCGCTTTTTCGACTTCATCAAACAAAATAACCTGATAGGGCCGGCGCCGCACGGCCTCAGTAAGGCTGCCGCCTTGGTCATAACCAACATAGCCCGGAGGCGCACCAATAAGACGCGAGACCGCATGTTTTTCCATATATTCAGACATATCAAGACGCAGAATGGCATCATCCTTATCGAACAGAAAATCAGCCAGCGACTTTGCCAATTCTGTTTTGCCAACCCCTGTTGGTCCCAGCATCAGGAAACTGCCAAGCGGTTGATGCGGATCATTCAAGCCAGCACGGGCGCGCCGTGTAGCATGCGCAATCGCCGAAATAGCTTCGCTTTGCCCAATAACGCGGCTGCCAAGATCTGCTTCCATATCAAGAAGTTTATCCTGTTCACCTGACAGCATTTTATCTACCGGAATGCCTGTCCACTGACTAATGATAGAGGCGATATGCCGTGGCTCAACTTCCTCATTAAACAGCTCAGAGTGAGATAATTCAGCTTTGGCAGCCTCCAGATCAGAGGTTAAACCCGGTAAAATAGCGTAGGTAAGCTCGGCTGCCTTTTCAAGGTTGCCTTGACGCTGGCTGACATCAAGATTATGGCGTGCATCTTCAATCTGCTGCTGCAGTGATTTGATTTCAGCCATCCGGCGTTTTACGGCATCCCATTGTTCGGTCAGTATTTTTGAGTCAGCTTCAAGAGTGCTGATATCCTGTTCAATCTGAGATAGTCGCTTTTTGGTGGCGCCTGACTGGGTCTCTCTTAGTAAGGCGGCCTGCTCAATGCGGAGCTGCATAAGCTGCCTGTCGGTTGCTTCAAGCGCTTCTGGCTTACTGTCTGACTGAATGCGAAGATGACTGGCAGCTTCATCAACCACATCAATCGCCTTATCGGGCAGGAACCTCTCATTAATGTAGCGGTGTGAAAGCTGGGAGGCAGAAACCAGAGCATCATCTGTAATACGCACCCCGTGATGTAACTCGTATTTCTCTTTCAGACCGCGCAGGATAAAAATGGTATCCTCTACGCCCGGCTCGCCAACATAAACAGGCTGGAAGCGGCGGGTCAGGGCTGCATCAGTCTCAACATGTTTGCGATATTCATCAAGGGTTGTTGCGCCAATGCAATGCAATTGTCCTCTGGCCAGAGCCGGTTTCAGTAAGTTAGAGGCATCCATTGCACCATCTGATTTTCCGGCGCCAACAAGCTGATGCATCTCGTCAATAAAGACAATGATATCACCATCTGCTGCTTCAATTTCAGAAAGAACAGATTTTAACCGTTCCTCAAACTCGCCGCGATATTTTGCGCCTGCAATCAGAGAGCCCATATCAAGCGACAGCAAAGTTTTATCCGCCAATGCCTCTGGAACATCGCCATTAACAATACGCTGCGCAAGGCCTTCGGCAATAGCAGTTTTGCCCACCCCCGGCGCGCCAATAAGAACAGGGTTATTCTTTGTTCTGCGGGCCAGAATTTGAACGGTCCGGCGCACTTCATCCTCGCGGCCAATAACAGGGTCAAGTTTTCCCTGCATCGCCAGAGCCGTCAGGTCAGTAGCATATTTGGACAGGCTTTCCAGCATTTCATCGCTTGCATCACTATCGATTGTTCTGCCTTTGCGTAGCCCGTCTATCACCTCATCCAGCTTATTTTTGTTCAGCCCACTATCCGCAAGCACACTCGCAGCCGGCCCGCCGGCAAATACCAGCGTACGGATAAGCGCATCACAACCAACAAAGCTATCACCGCGTTGTTGTGACCAGCTTTCAGCATCTGCCAACATTTTGCCGAGCTTGGCATCAATATGAAGGCTGTCGGCGCCGTCCCCCTGAACTTCGGGAAGCTTTTTCAAAGCCGTATCAACAGCCAGAACAAGCCCTGTTGTATCAGCACCTGCGCGGCTTAATATCTTGGGAATTAGCGGCGCCTTATCATCTGCCATGGCGGCAAGGAGGTGAAGGTCAGTCATTCTTTGATGGCTGCGGCGCAATGCATGTGTCTGGGCGGCCCCGAACAGGGTGCGCGCCGAAGCGGTAATATGTTCAAAATTCATAACATCAAGCTCCTTTTCTAGACAGCGTTTGAGCGTGAACCTTATGTGGGAAGCAGGCATGCGGCTGTCAAGGCGAGCTGTTTTTCCTCTTTACTATTAATCCCTAAATTAGTGCGTTGCTTGCTTGACCATAGGGGTTGGATAGGTGATAGTTTCTGACTTGAAATGGGCAGCAACATAGATGCCAGGTTATTGATTATCAGGAGAATTACCATGTCATCACAGTCAGAAACAAAAACGCGGTCAGGTGGCCAGTTACTTGTGCGCTGTCTTGAATCTCTTGGTGTCTCGCACTCATTTGGCGTTCCGGGCGAGAGCTATTTGGCCGTGCTTGATGCGCTGCATGATGCTGATATTAATTTCACCCTCTGTCGTCAGGAAGGCGCGGCAAGCTTTGCGTCTGCTGCGTGGGGAAAATTAACTGGTGCGCCAGGCATTTGTTTTGTGACCCGTGGCCCCGGGGCAACTAATGCATCAATCGGCATTCATAGCGCAAAGCAGGATTCTAGCCCAATGATCCTTTTCATTGGTCAAATTGGCACGGACCAGCGTGATAGAGAAGCTTTTCAGGAAGTTGATTATCGGGCGTTTTTTGGGCCAATTGCGAAATGGGCAACTGAAATCGATGATGCGGACCGTATTCCTGAAGTGATAAGCCATGCATGGCATATCGCTCTTTCTGGCCGGCCCGGACCTGTGGTGATTGCCCTGCCGGAAAATATGCTGACAGAGATGACGGATGCTGCACCATGCCGCCCTGTTAAGATTGCAGAAGCAGGCGTATCTCACCATAATCTTGCAGAGGCATTATCGCTTCTAGCAGGGGCCGCGCGTCCGCTTGTTATGGCAGGTGGCGGCGGATGGACTGAGGCGGGCAAAGAGAATTTACGCCAGTTTGCTGAGGCATCAGGTCTGCCTGTTGCTGCGATATTCCGCTATCAAGATGTGATGGATAATCATAGTCCTGCCTATATTGGTGATGCCGGTGTTGGCATGGCAGCCCATATCCGCAAAGCGATCAAAGAGGCGGATGTTATTTTATGCCTGAATGGACGATTTGGTGAAGCTGCAACAGGCGCATGGGAGCTTTTATCTGTTCCTAATCCAGTGCAGAAAATTATTCATAGTCATGCATCTGACGCTGAGATTGGAAAAGTCTATCAGCCAGATATTGCCTTCCATGCAGGGCCAAATGAAATGGTAGCGGCGCTGAGCGCAACCGGATTGCCAAATGGCAACGATACTGAGCGGGAAGGGTGGCGCACCTCATTACGTGCAGACTATGAAGCGTCATTGCATGCTCCTGCACAGAACTCACCTGTTGATATGGCAGCTGTGATGCGCCATTTGCAGGACGTTCTTCCCGATGATGTTATTATTACGCATGGCGCTGGCAATTTTGCGCTCTGGCCGAATAAATGTTTTGCCTTTGGCGCAGGTCAACGCTTGCTTGGCCCACAAAGTGGCGCGATGGGCTATGGCCTTCCGGCGGCGCTTGCGGCGTGTGTTGCGTGCCCTGAACGGATGGTTGTTTGTTTTGCCGGCGATGGTGATATCCAGATGGGTATTGCTGAGCTTGGATCAGCTGTTCAGTCAGGCGCCAAGCCCCTTATTCTGGTTCTCAATAATGGTTCTTACGGCACTATTCGTATGCATCAGGAACGTGATTATCCGGGCCGTATTTCAGGTACAACGCTTGTAAATCCAGATTTCACAGCCGTTGCACAAGCCTATGGCATGATGGGTATTAAGGTTGCGCACACACAAGAGTTTGCTGCGGCGTTTAAAACGCT